>NZ_JBSHHD010000041.1:0-30000 GCF_053618155.1 Agromyces sp. NPDC055658
GGGTGGCGCGACGTCGTCGCGGTCGCCCTCGGGGACAAGCGCTCGGTGCCGGGACGCGTGCTCACGCCGAGCGGCGCAGGTGTGACGGCCCGGTTCGGCGCGGCGGTGCTCGAGCAGGGGAGCCCCGCGTGGACGCGGCGCTTCCGCACCGACGAGGCGGGCGCGCTCCTCACGGGCGTCGCGGCGCACGCGATCTCCCGCCTCCCGTCGCTCGCCCGCGGCAAGCTCGGCACCTTCGACATCTTCTTCTTCGTGGTCGCCGCGGCCGCCCCGCTCGCCGTCATGGCCGGCGCGGCCCCGCTCGCGTTCCGGCTCGGCGGCATCGGCGCCCCGGGCGCCTACGTGTTCAGCGGCATCGTATACATCCTGTGCGCGGCCGGGTTCACGGCCTTCGCCCGCCACGTGCGCAACGCCGGAGCGTTCTACGCCTTCATCGGGCGCGGCCTCGGTCGGCGCGCAGGCGGCGCCGCGGCGCTCGTCGCGCTGCTGTCGTACGCACTCATCTGCGGGGGCTTCTACGGGTTCCTCGGCTTCTACGCCGCCGAGACGTTCAACGGCATGCTCGGCGTCGACGTGCACTGGTCGGTCTACGCGCTCGCGGGTGTCGCGATCGTGGCCTTCCTCGGCTACCGGCAGATCGACGTCGGCGCCCGCGTGCTCGCCGTGCTCATGACCCTCGAGGTGCTCATCCTCGTCGTGCTCGCGATCGCCGTGCTCGCCACCGAGGGCACGGCGAACTTCACCGTCGAGCCGTTCGCGCCGGGCAACGTGTTCAACCTCGCCTCGGGCGGCATGTTCGTGCTCGCGCTCGGCGCGTTCATCGGCTTCGAGGGCACCGCGATCTATGCCGAGGAGGCGCGCGACCCCGAGCGCACGGTGCCCAGGGCGACGTACATCGCGGTCGGGTTCCTCGCCCTGTTCTACGGCTTCATCGCGTGGGTCGCCGTCGCCGCGCTCGGCATCGACGGCCTCACCGAGTTCTCGCTGTCCGATGCGTTCCAGGGCCTCTACTTCATGCTCGCCGAGTCGTACCTCGGCGCGTGGGCGTCGACGGTGATGGGGCTCCTCATCGTCACGAGCATCCTCGCGGCGACGATCGCGTTCCACAACGCGACCTCCCGCTACCTCTTCGCGCTCGGCCGCGACGGCGTGCTGCCCGCGAAGCTCGCGCGCACCCACGCCCGATTCCACTCGCCGGTGCTCGCGAGCCTCGTGACGACGATCGCGTCGGTCGTGCTCATCGCGATCACGCTCGGGCTGCGCGGCGACCCGTACCTGCACCTGCTGCTCTGGACGAACGGCGTCGGCATCATCGGCATCGTCGCGCTGCAGCTGCTCTGCATGGTCAGCGTCGTGCGGTTCTTCAGCCGCGACCGCCGTGGGCACGGCGTGTTCCGGGTCGTCGTCGCGCCCGTGCTCGGCGTGGTCGGCCTCGCGGCCGGCCTGTACCTGATGCTCACGAACCTCGACCTCCTCACGGGCCGCACCGACTGGATCAACTGGGTGCTCATGGCGACGCTCGTCGTCGCGGCCGCGATCGGTGCGCTCCGGCCGGGGCGAGCGCCGACATCGGTCGAGACCGAGCCGACGACCGAGGGCGCCGGGTCCGCGTAGCGCGTCACGGGGGCGGCCGGGTCAGCCGGCGGATGCCTCGGGCGCGCCGCCGAGGGCGGTGGGCGAGTCGAGCGCGCCCGCGGCCGCCGCAGCGGCGGCGGGGTCGGCGCCGGCGAACCGGTCGAACCGGAACGGCGCGAGGTCGACCGGCGGCGTCTCACCCTCGGCGAGGTCGGCGAGCACGAGCCCCATGAGTGCCGAGAACTTGAAGCCCTCGCCCGAGTCGCCGCAGGCGACGGTCACGCCGGGCAGCGGAGTGCCGATCACGAAGCGGCCGTCGGGGGAGTCGGTCCAGCTGCACACCTTCGCGTCGACGACGGCGGCCCCCGTCATGCCGAGCGCCGTGCGCGCGTAGTCGAGCAGCGTCGCGGTGCGGGCATCGTCGGGCGTGCGGTCGTCGTCGACGCCCCACCGGGCCTCGCGCAGCGGTGCGTCGAGGCCGAGCTTGTAGCCGACCCCCGGCGTCGCCATCGCGTAGAGCGTCGGCCGCTCGCCCGCAGCGATGTCGATGAGGTCGGGCAGGTCGTCGAACGCCTGCGCCGGGTCTGCGACGTGCACGACCTGCTCGAGGTGCGGACGCAGCGGCACCGCGAGCCCCAGGCGGTCGAGCAGGGCGGATGCCCCGGGGCCGGCCGCGATCACGAGGGCGTCGGCCTCGAGCACCTCACCGCCGGCCAGGTGCACGCGGCGGGGGCCGTCACCCGAGGCATCCGCCTCGACGTCGACGACGTGGGCGATGCGCAGCTCGCCGCCCGCCTGCTCGAAGCGCCGCAGTTGCGCGCGCAGCGAGACCTCGGCGAGCACGGGGCCCGCCTCGGAGGTGTAGATCGCGCCGCGCCCGTCGGGCACGAGCCCCGGGAAGCGGGAGCCGACACGATCGGCGCCGAGGCGCAGGTGCGGGATCCCCTCCATCGCGAGCGCCCACTCGAAGCCGTCGAGGGCGGCCGCCTCGTCGCGCCACACGAGCCCGCGCCGCAGGAACACCGGCTCTCCGGCGATCGACGAGAGCCGCTCCATCGCCTCGAGGCTCTGCCGGGTCATCGCGATCTTCGCCGGGTCGGGGTCGGCGAGCCGCCAGATGCGGGTCGGTCCGTGCGAAGAGGAGAGGGCGTTGCCCGGCCCGTAGCGGTCGACGAGGGTGACGTGGTGGCCGCGCCCGGCGAGCTCGGCCGCGGCCGGAAGCCCCCAGGCGCCCGCGCCGATGACGATGATCTGCATGCCCTCCATCTTCGCCGGTGAGCGGGGTGCCTCGAGCCTCCCGTCGACTCGGCCGGTCACTCGTCGGCGGAGCCCTCGTCGCCGGCCGCCGTCGCCACTGAGATGATGAACCCGCTGACGGCGCCGCCGAGCGCGGCGAGCGGGCTGAGCACCATGGCGATCGACCAGACGATGTCCTGCGTCAAGCTCGTCGCGAGCCACGTGAAGCCCGGGCTCGCGATGAGCAGCGCCGACCACCAGGGGGCTTCGAACGCGAATGCCGCGAGCCCGCACACGATGCTCACGATGCAGCAGGCCACCGTGAGCGGACCTGCCCACGGATTCGAGTTCTCGGAGCCGAAGCTGCCGAGGCCGTCGGCGAGGACCGCCACGATGAGGGTCGGGCCGACCAGGATCGCGACGACGAGCCAGGCCGTGCGCAGTGCGGCCTCGGCAGGGAGCTCGGGCCTCGTCGAGTCGGTCATGCGCGCCAGTGTAGGGAGCCCGAACGTCGAGCGCGGCCCCACATCGAGGGGGTGCGGGGGCTGCGATCCGGGCGTCCCTCGAGGGGTGGCGGCCCGCACACCGATGTGATATACCCACAGGGGGTATAGATATCCGATGATACGCATCAGCGAGGAGGCATCCCGATGAACCGGCTCGAATCAACGGCGGCCACGGCCGATCGCACACAGCAGGCGACGACGAGACAGCCCGCCTGGCTCATCGTCGTCGTGCTCGTCATCGGCGTCGCGAGCGGCGTCGGCCTGCTCTTCAGCGGCTATCCAGAGGCGCTCGGCACGACCGTGCCGATGACCGCCCTCGGCATCGCGACGCTCTGCTACCTCGCCGCGGCCGTCACCGGCGTGCGCTGGGTCGCCTGGCTCGTCGTCGTGCTCGGCACCGTGCTCGTGTTCGGCGCCGAGCTGCTCGACGTGCCGAGGTGGCTCGTGATCGCGGCGGCGGGCCTGGTGCTGGCGGTCGTCGGTGTCATCCGCCGTCCGCGGGTGACCGCTCCGCAGGCGGTGGCGATGCTCGCCTATTTCGGCGTCGCGGTCGTCGCCCTCGCGCTCGACCCGCGGGCCGGGCTCGCGATCGCCGGCCTCGCGCTCGCCGCGCACGCCGGCTGGGACGCCGTGCACTACCGCCGCAACGTCGTCGTCGGTCGCTCGCTCGCGCTCTGGTGCATGGGGCTCGACCTGTTCCTCGGCCTCACCTGCGTGGGGGTCGCGCTCGCCGCGTGATCGGCCGTCCGGTCGCGGCGCCCGCTCGCAGGGTGCGGAGCCGCGGACGATCAGATGACGACGTCGACCGCGTCGTCGGCGAGCAGGCCCACGTACTGCGCGTCGACGAGGATCGGCAGGTGGTCGCTCGACCCGCGCGGCAGCGTCTCGACCCGGCGGATCTCGAAATCGGCCGACGTCGCGAAGTCGAAGTGCCCGCGGAAGTACTTGTACCGCGTGTACGTGCGGCTGTCGCTCAGCGTGAGCTCGTAACCCGCGTCGCGCACCTTCTCGGCCAGGTTGTCCTTGAAGACCGGGTAGTTGTAGTCGCCCACCATCAGCGTCGGCAGGTGCGGGCCCATGAGCTGCAGCGAGCCGAGCGCTGCATTGATCTGGTGCCGTCGCAGCGAGTTGAGCGCCGTGAGGGGTGCCGCGTGGAACGATGCGACGACGATGTCGCGCCCGTGCTCGCGGTCGGTGAGGCGTGCGCCGAGCAGGCGCTCGTGGGCCGGGCGGAGGATGCGGTCGTGCAACGACTTCTTGAGGGCGAAGGCGCGGATGTCGCGGGGCTCGAAGCGATCGGCGCGGTAGTACATCGCAAGGCCGAGCCGGTTGCCCGTCGTGGAGTGCGCGAGCCGGAGCCGGCCGACGGCCTCGGCGAGGTCGGTGGTGTCGCATTCCTGCAGGCAGAGCACGTCGGGGGAGTACCGCCCATCGAGCGCCGCCAGCTCGGAGATGGCGCGGTGCTTGCGCAGGTTGTAGCTGATGACCAGCATCCCCTCAGCCTAGGCGTTCGAAGGTGAACGCCGGCCGTGGATGTCTCGTCACGTCATCCTCGCCGGACGCGAGCGGTCAGCTCGCCGCCAGGGCCGCGCGCACCTCCTCCTCGACGAGGTCGGCGTTGATCGCCGCTCCCGCCATGCTGCCGGCCGCCATCGCGAACGGCACCGAGGAACGGGGATCGGTCACGTTGCCCGCGGCCCAGACGCCCGGCACGCTCGTGCGGCCCATCGCGTCGACCACGACGAACTCGCCGCCCATCGGGTGCGGCGCACGATCGGCGCCGAGGCGCCGGAGCACGGGGTCGTTCGGCTCGGGCACGGGCCCGGCGAAGATCGCGTCGGTCGCGAGTTCCGTGCCGTCAACGAGCCGGATGCCTCGAAGGCGGCCTCCGTCGTCGGCGACGACGGCCGCGACCGCGCGATCCTCCACCGAGATGCCGCGTGCGATGAGGCCGGCGCGCGCCTCGGCGGTCAGCTCGGCACCGTGCGCGAAGAACGTCACATCGACCGAGAGCTGCCGCATGAGCTGGGCCTGGTGCACCTGCGCGGCGCTCGCGGCGAGCACGGCGATGCGCCGGTCGCGCACCTCCCACCCGTCGCAGTACGGGCAGATGAACGCGCCGCGGCCCCACTGCTCGCCGAGACCGGGCACGGGCGGCAGCGCGTCGCGCAACCCGCTCGCGACGAGCAGTCGCCGGGCGTGCAGGCGCTCGCCGTCGGCGAGCTCGAGCGCGACGCGCGGCCCGCGGCCGTTCGACTCCGCAGTGGGGCCGGGCTCCACTGCGTCGTCGAGGGCGCGCGCGTCGACGGCGATCCCGCCGCGCACGGTCACGCCCTCGTATCGTTCGAGTTCGGCGCGTCCGTCGGCGAGCAGGTCGAGCGGCGAGGTGTGGTCGCGACCCAGCACGCCGTGCATGTGACCGGCGAAGCGGTTGCGCGGGCTGCCTTCGTCGAGCACGAGCACCCGGCGGCGGGAGCGGCCCAGCATGAGCGCGGCGCTGAGTCCGGCGCTGCCGCCGCCGACGATGATGACGTCCCACGAGGTCTGCTGCATCTTCCGATCGTCGGCCGCACATGATGGAATGGCAAGCAAGTTTGCCGAAACAGCAAAGGGACACCATGTCAGACGACGCCGAGCACCTGCACCTCGACCGCATGCTCGAGGGCGTCGCACCACGACTGCGAGCGCTTCGCACCCGCCGCGGGTTCACCCTCGCCGAGCTCGCTGAGGAGACCGGCATCTCGGCGAGCACCCTGTCGCGGCTCGAGTCGGGTGGCCGCCGGCCGACCCTCGACCTGCTCATCCGCCTCGCCGCGGTGTACCGGGCGAGCCTCGACGACCTCGTCGGCGCACCGCAGATCGCCGACCCGAGGGTGCACCCCAAGCCGTTCTACCGCGACGGCAAGGCGATCATCCCGCTCACCCGCAGCAACCCCGACGTGCACGCGTTCAAGATGGTGCTGCCCGGGCACCCGCCCGAGGCGCCCGTCGAGCGGCGGGCGCACGAGGGGTACGACTGGGTGTACGTGCTGAGTGGTCGCGTGCGGCTCGCGCTCGGCGACGAAGAGCTCGTGCTCGAGCCGGGTGAGGCCGCCGAGTTCGACACGCGCGTGCCGCACGGCACCGCGAGTGCGTCGCTCGAACCGGCCGAGATCCTCAACCTGCTGAGCGCCCAGGGCGAGCGCGTGCACCTCCGTGAGGCGCCGTGACCGGCGGTCCCGGCCGTGATCGCGCCGTGCTCGACCCGCCCGGCCTCGTCGCCCTAGGCTGGCGGCCATGCCGTTGATCTTCTCCGTCGTCGTCGTCGCGGGCATGGTCTACGCGCTCGTCGACCTCATCATGCGCGACGAGTCGCAGGTGAAGCACCTGCCGAAGTTCGGCTGGATCCTGCTCGTGGTGCTGCTGCCGCTCATCGGCACGATCCTCTGGTTCGTGCTCGGGCGCGAGTACGCGCCCCGCGGTGCCGGCCTCGGGGGCTTCACCCCGGCCGGGCGCAGCCCCGAGCCGTACGTCGCACCGCCGGCGGTGCCGCGCGACACCCGCAGCACCGAGGAGCAGCTCGCCGACCTCGACCGAGAGATCGAGTTCTACGAGAAGCGCGCCGAGCTCGAGCGCCGTCGGCGCGAGCTCGACGGCGGCGCCGCGCCGGGCGGGTAGCGACGGCCGAGTAGCGACGGCCGATGCCTCAGCTCCCGAGCGCGGCCACCTCGGCGCGCAGGCGCCCGCGCTCGAGGCCGAGCGCCCATTCGGTCGCGTCGGTGACGAAGCGCCAGTAGGCGTCGGAGTCGAACGCGCCGGTGTTGTTCGCGTAGGCGCCGAAGCCGTCGATCGCGACGAAGATGCGCACGCACGCGGCGAACGCGTCGTCGGGCGCGAACACCCCGGAGGCGATGCCGGCATCGACGAGCTCGGTGAGCCGGGCGCGGTCGAGCGCCTCCTGCTCCTCGAGCGCCTCGTCGAGTGCGGGGCTGAAACGGCTGAGATGGCGCGCGTTCAGCCACAGCCGCGAGATCGGGCGGGCCTCGGGGCTCTCGACCCGGGCGACGAGACGGGCCATGCGTTCGAGCGGCTCGCCGCCTTCGGGCACGAGCGTCTCGCGCTCGTCGGAGACGGCGTGCACGAACGCGGCGATGACGAGGTCCTCCGCGACGGGGAAGTAGTGGCTGATGAGCCCGGGCCGAACGCCGAGCCGATCTGCGACCGCGCGCAGCG
This sequence comes from Agromyces sp. NPDC055658, assembly GCF_053618155.1. Taxonomy (NCBI): domain Bacteria; kingdom Bacillati; phylum Actinomycetota; class Actinomycetes; order Micrococcales; family Microbacteriaceae; genus Agromyces; species Agromyces sp. NPDC055658. The sequence goes on from NZ_JBSHHD010000041.1 coordinate 7,530, forward strand.
TGATGCCCTCGAGTCCGTCGTCGAGCGCGATCGCCGCGGCGGTCGCGACGATCTCCGCGCGACGCTCCGCCGGCGGCTTGCGGGCGCGGGTCGCCGGCGCGCTTGACATCATGTCGATCATGTTATTGGATAAGCGACCAATAGCCCATTGGTCAAGCGACCAATAGCAGCGTCGCCACCGGCAGGGCCCTGACGACGCGACCCAGGCCCTGCCGAGAGGATCCCCCGTGTCATCCCAGACTCCCGCAGCGTCGCAGGACTTCGTCGACGCGCCGACCCAGCCCGAGACCCGCGGCATCGAGGTCGTCAGCCCGTCCGAGCGGCACGGTCGTGCCCGTGACCTCTTCGGGGTCTGGGCGGCCCCCAACGTGAGCATCCTGAACTTCACGATCGGCGCGACCATGATCCTGCTCGGCCTCGAGATCTGGCAGGCCGTCGCCGTCATCGTCGCGGCCAACCTGCTCTGGGTCTTCCCGGGCCTCATCGCGATCGCGGGTCCCGCGGCGGGCACGTCGGGCTCGGTCATCAGCCGCGCCCTCTACGGCATCATCGGCAACAAGGTCATCATCGCCTTCACCGGATGGCTCGTCTCGGCCGTCTTCCTCGCGCTGAACTGGCTCGCCTCGTCGTTCATGGGTGCCGACCTGCTCGCGCAGTGGGGCTTCGCCGACCCCGTGCTCGGCCCCGTCGCCGTCACCCTCGTCGTCTCGGCGATCACGGTGCTCGTCGCGGTCTACGGCCACGGGCTCATCATCAAGAGCTACACCGCGATCTCGATCGGCCTGCTCGTGATCTTCCTCGCGGTGACCGCGTTCGCACTGCCGACCGTCGACTGGGGCTACCAGGCGCCCGAGGCGCTCACCGGAGTGCCCCTCTGGTCGGCCATCACGATCGGCTTCACGATCCTCGCCTCGACGCCGCTCTCGTACATCAACAGCCCCGACATCGCCCGCTACCTGCCGCGCGAGACGAAACCCTCGCACATCATCGCGGCGACCGCGCTCGGCGGTGCACTGCCCGGAATCTTCTTCACCGTCGTCGGCGCGCTCATCGTGACCGGGCTCACCGGTCCCCAGCTCGAGGCGGGCATCGAATCGGCCATCCTCGGGCTGCTTCCGACCTGGCTCGGCCCGCTGCTCGTGCTCGCGGTCATCGTCAACACGATCGCCCTCAACGGCATGACGACGTACACCTCGAGCATGGCGCTGCAGTCGGTCGGGGTGCCGATCCGCCGCATCCCGTCGGCGATCGTCATCGGCGTCATCGGCACCGCGCTCACCCTCTACCTCGTCATGTCGACGAACCTGCTCGACGCCGTCAACCTCATGCTGCAGTTCCTCGTGATCGTCTCGGGCCCGGCGATGGCGATCTTCGCGACCGACATCGTGCTGCGCCGCAACCGCTACGACGCGACCGACCTCTTCGACGAGGAGCGCGGCGGCAGGTACTGGTACACCGCCGGCTGGAGCATCCCCGGCATGACGTCGGTGGTCGTGGGCGGCATCGCGACCGCGGCCTGCCTCTCGACCGACGTCTGGACGGGGCCGGTCTCGGAGGCGATGGGCTGGGTCGACCTGTCGGTGCCCGTGGGCATGATCGTCTCCGCGCTCGTCTATCTCGGCCTCTCGAAGACCGGCCTCGGTCGGTTCGAGGAGGTGCCGACCGCTCGGGCCGCACAGGTCGCGGAGGCCGCACAGCCCGCGCGGGCCCCGAGCCCCGCCGACCCCTCGACCGAGCCCGCGGCATGATGGCGGACATGAGCGACGCGACCCTTCCGATCGATCCGCACGACCCCGCCGCGACCGGCCCGCACCCGCCGCGCTACCCGGGCGCGCCGGCCGGGGTGCCGACGCTCGACACCTGGCAGGAGGCGCCGGGCAACCGCTGGGCGTTCGGCGACCTCGGCGAGCTCGTGCCGACGGCGACGATCTCCCGCACCCCGCCGAGCGACCGCGCCGGCGCCGCGACCGTGCGGCTCGAGGCGTTCGGCGACGCGCTGCCCGACCTCGAACGCCGGCTCGAGGCCACGTTCACCGACGCGTTCCTCGTGCTGCGCGGCGACGAGGTGGTCGCCGAGTACTACAAGCCCGGCTTCGCGCCCGACCAGCGGCACCTGCTGATGAGCGTCTCGAAGTCGATCTGCGGCCTCACCGTCGGCGCGCTCGTCGACGCGGGTCGCATCGACCCGGCGCGCCGCGTCACCGACTACGTGCCCGAGTTGGCCGGCTCGGTCTACGACGGGCCGACCGTGCGCCACGTGCTCGACATGCAGGTCGCGATCGACTACGACGAGAACTACGTCGACCCGGCGGCAGAGGTGCAGACCCACGACCGCTCGGCGGGCTGGCGGGTGCGCCGACCGAGCGACCCCGTCGACACGTACGCGTTCCTGACGACGCTCCGCGGCAGCGGAGCGGTGGGGGAGTTCCAGTACTGCTCGGCGAACACCGACGTGCTCGCCTGGATCGTCGAGCGGGTCACCGGCGCCCGCTACCACGACGTCGTCTCCGAGCTGGTCTGGTCGAAGCTCGGCGCCGACCGAGACGCGACCATCACCGTCGACCGGTCGGGCTTCGGCTTCGCGAACGGCGGCGTCTCGTGCACGGCGCGCGACCTCGCCCGGGTGGGCCGCGCCGTGCTCGACGGCGGCGTCGCGCCCGGCGGCCGGGTCGTCTCCGAGGCGTGGGCCCGAGGCATCCTCGCCGGGGGCGATCGGGAGGCGATGACGTACGAGGGCTTCACGAGTGCGTTCCCCGGCGGCTCGTACACGGCGCAGTGGTGGTGCATGGGCAACGATCGCGGCAACGTGAGCGGCATCGGCATCCACGGGCAGAACCTCTGGCTCGACCCCGCGACCGACTCGGTGATCGTGAAGTTCTCGACCTGGCCCGACCCCGACACCGCAGAGTGGAACGCCCTGCAGGGCACGTTGCTCGTCGACGTGAGCGAGGCGCTCGACACGATCTGACGGGCGGGATGCCTCGGCGCGCACGCTGCGCCGAGGCATCCGCCACGCGTTCGTCACGCCCACGAGGGCGGATGCCCGGGCTCGCGTGATTCGGTGGCAGCCCGGAGGACGCGGCGAAACCCGAGCTTCTATCATTTCGGTGGTTCAGCCCAGCCGCATCGCGGCACGCACCATCGGGAGGAGACGTGGACGGCACCCTCGCAATGATCGCGTCCGTCGCCGCCGAGGCGGACGACGCGTCGGACTGGGGACTCTTCCAGGCCGGCTTCATCGGGCCGCTCATCGACTTCGGCGTCGTCTGGGTCGCGGTCTGGCTCGTCGCGGTCGTGGCTGCGCGACTGCTCTCGGCGCTGAGGTTCTGGACGAGGCGGCCGACGACGCGGCACCGGAGCATGACGGCGAAGGTGCTCGGAGGCCTCATCACCGCCCTCGCCGCCGCCGCATTCGTCGCGGTCGGTGCGATGACGAGTGCCATCGCGCCGCTGACCCCGCTCGCGTGGGTCACGGTCGGACTCCTGGGCGCCGCCGGCGTCGTCGTGCTCGCCTTCGGCATGGCGACCACACCCTGGCTCAAGATCACGGTGACCGGCACGGGCGGCGCGACGAACGACGCGTGGGCCACCGAGGTGACGGTGCGCATGCGCGAGCTCAACGCCGACAACCCGAAGGGTCGCATCGAGCGGCCAGACGGATCCGACCTCAACGAACTCGTCGCGATCGCCGACCGCACCGACAACTGGGCGGTCGCGCTCGTCGGCGGCGCGATGGCGATGCTGCTCAACCTCACCCCGTGGCGACTCGAGGTGACGGTGTTCAACGCGGACTCGGGCGTCGCGCGGCTGCGCCGCAACGGCCGAGTCGTCGAGGACGCCTCCCTCCGGTTGCCCGCCCCGCCGGCCCACGGCGAGCATCCCGGTGAGCTGCTCACGCTCGCCGCGGCGTTCGCCGCCGTGAAGGTCGCGCACGAGTACCCCGACATCGTCGGCTTCTACAACACCGAGAACTGGCTCGGACTCGGGCTCATCGGCGTCGCGCGCCGCACCGACGATGCCGAACTCCGAGAGCGGTACATCGCGCGGGCGAGGGACGCCGATCCCCGAAGCATCCTGGTCGAATTCGAGGACGTCTACGAGCGGTACGCGGGGGTGACCGACGCGCGACGACTGCGCGAACTCATCGACCGGCTCGAACCCATGATCGAGGTCGCCGCCGAGCAGACGGGGCGGCACCTCGGACTCGCGGGCGCACAGCGCAAGCCCTGGCACGGCACGACACCGCCCGTCGACGCAGACCCGGCTCGCGAGGCCGCCGAGGCCGCTGCCGGGGCCCGGAGGCGCCGCCGGCAGTTCGACGAGCCGCCGATGCTCATGCTGCGGCTGCAGAGCTACTACCTCATGACGATGCGCAATTGGCTCGTCTCGGACGACGACGTGCTGAACGAGGCGACCGAGCGTCGGGACCGGCTCCGTCGGGCGACGAGCGTCGCGGGCGAACTCGTGGCCGCCCTCGGCGAGCTGAAGCAGGAGGAGGAGAAGCGGCGGCGGAGGGCCCAGTACGCCGACCAGCGCACGTCGCTCGAACGCATGGAGCAGCGCGCTGCGCTCGGCCTGCTGCTCCTCTCCGAGGAATGCCGGCGCCTGGGTGAGGCAGCGGACGACGAGGTCTCGCGCGAGCGGATCCGCCTCGCGACGGAGTGGAAGCGAGCCGCGATGGAGTCGGATGCGATCGAGGTGAAGTACTCCGTCGCGTGCTACCAGAGCCGTTGCATCGTCGACGAGGAATCGGGCGACGGGGCCGAGTTCGACGACCTCGTCCGGCGGCTCGGCGGCGTCTGCTGGGTCGACGAGTACCGCGACCTCGCGCTCGCCGATCCAGAGCTCGCCCCGCTCGTCGACCCTCGGCGGTCGGAGCGGCCGCGCCGTGTCCGGATGCGCGACGCGGTGCTCCTCGAGATGGAGGACGCCTGGCAGATCGAACGGTTCCGCAGGGTCAGGCTCCAGCTCGAACGGGCGGGGGTGCGTTCACCCGAGGACCTCGTCGTCCCCGCGACGCAGACGAGGGTCGTGCAGCGGTCGGACCTCGATGCGAACGAGGTCGAGGCGCTCGCCGACGCCGCGCGCATCCTCCGGGCCGCGCTCGTGACGGAGTGCGACCTGATTCCCGACCGGTTCGACGGCCGCGACGCGGAGCGCGAGCGATGGGCGCGCCGGCGCGCTGCACGCGCGCTGCTCGACGACGGTCGGCACACGGTGTCGACGCTGCTGGCCGAGTACGCGGAGGTGCCGGAAGCGCTCATCGACGACGTCGCCCGGGCGATGTTCTGGCGGCCGGACGATGACGAGGCGGCCGCCGTCGCGCTCTACGTCGACCGCATGATCGAGCAGTTGCAGGGCCCGCGCGGGCTGTCGCTGCGCGCGGAGGACGAGCCTGCGGCGTGATCAGGCCGCGCCGCTCCACGGCGCCGGCACGATGATCCAGGCGACCTCGGCGCCGCCGTCGCCGGCCTCCCACGAGTGGGGCTCGCGACCCGGGAAGGTGAGGGCGTCGCCCTCGGCGAGCTCGACGACGCGGTCGACGAAGCGCGCCGTCACCGACCCCGAGATCACGTGCAGCACCTCGACGTCGCTCGAGATCGTGTAGAGCTCTGCGCCGCCGGATGCGCCGGGAGCCATCGACGACCGGATCGCCTGCACGCGCGACTCGCCGCGCGGCGAGACGAGCCGCTCGACGACCCCAGTGCCGCCGAAGTTCACGCGCGGTGCGCCGTCGAGCGCGATGTGCTGGATCTCGGGCTCGGCGAAGAGCGAGCCGATCGTGAGCGAGAGCACCTGGCAGAGCTGTACGAGCGTGGCGACGCTCGGCGAGGTCTCGTCGCGCTCGAGCCGGCTGAGGAACCCCTTCGTGAGTCCGCTCGCCTCGGCGACCTGGGCGAGCGTCATGCCCTGGGCGGTGCGGGCGTTGCGGATTCGCGCGCCGATGGCGAGCGGGGAGCCGCTCGGACCGGGCGGGACGGGTCGTGGCATCGGTGCCCCCTTCGCAGTCGACGGCCGCGGCGTTGACAGCCCGGCACGGGCGACGTAGCATGGCCGCAAGTTTCCTCAAGGATATCAAAGGTTTACTGATATGCAACTCGATGACACCGAGAACACCTCCGGCGCCGCCGCATCGGGCGCTGTCCGGCCGACCCCCGTCGGACCCGTCGACGCGAGCCGCGTGCCCCGCTTCGCGGGCATCGCCACGTTCGCCCGCCTGCCGCGACTCGACGAGGTGCCGCACGCGGACATCGCGGTCGTGGGCGTGCCGTTCGACAGCGGCGTGAGCTACCGTCCGGGCGCGCGCTTCGGCCCGTCGCACGTGCGCGAGGCCTCGCGCCTGCTGCGCCCGTTCAACCCCGCCCAGGGGGTGCTGCCCTTCGCCGTGCAGCAGGTCGCCGACGCCGGCGACATCGCCGTGAACCCGTTCGACATCGACGAGGCCGTCGCCGACGTCGAGGCCGGCGCGAAGGCGCTCGACGGGCAGGCCGACCGACTCGTCGTCATCGGCGGCGACCACACGATCGCCCTGCCGCTGCTGCGCGCCGTCACGGCGAAGCACGGCCCGGTCGCGGTGCTGCACTTCGACGCCCACCTCGACACGTGGGACACGTACTTCGGCGCGCCGATCACGCACGGCACGCCGTTCCGCCGCGCCTCGGAGGAGGGGCTCATCGACCTCACCGCGAGCATGCACGTCGGCACGCGCGGCCCGCTCTACGGCGTCGAGGACCTCACGGACGACGCCCGCCTCGGCTTCGCGATCGTCACGAGCGAGGACATCGAGGAGCGGGGCGTCGAGGCCGCGATCGAGCGCATCCGCACCCGCATCGGCGACAAGCCGCTCTACATCTCGATCGACATCGACGTGCTCGATCCCGCGCACGCCCCCGGCACCGGCACCCCCGAGGCCGGCGGGCTCACGAGCCGCGAACTGCTCCGCATCATCCGCGCGCTCGCCGACAAGCGCATCGTCGGCGCCGACGTCGTCGAGGTCGCCCCGGCCTACGACCACGCCCAGCTCACCGCCGTCGCGGCATCCCATGTCGCCTACGAGCTCATCAGCGCGATGGCGCCTCGCGCCTGACCTTCCCTCGCCGCCCACTCCACGATCGAAGGAGATCGACATGACCACCCGTGAACCGAGCCGCGACGAGGTGCTCGCCGCCGCCGACGCGATCGTCGACGCGTTCGCCGCAACCGACGGCCCCCGCTACTTCGCGGGCTTCGCCCCCGACGCGAGCTTCATGTTCCACACCGAGCCCGCCCGACTCGACGACCGCGCCGCCTACGAGGCCCTCTGGGCCGAGTGGACGGCGGGCGGCTGGCACGTGCTCGCGTGCGAGTCGGCCAACCGGCTCGTGCAGACCCACCCCGGCGGCGCCGTGTTCTCGCACGACGTCGCGACGCGGGTCGACACCGGTGACGGCGAGGACGCGTACCGCGAACGGGAGACCATCGTCTTCCGCGTCGACGGCGACGCGCTCCTCGCCGTGCACGAGCACCTCTCGCCCCTGCCCGGCGCCGGCGCCGAGGCATCCGCCGACTGACGACCCACTCCGACCTCCACCCCCGAGGAGAAGCAGCAATGTCGCTCTACACCCGTCTCGACCGCCGCCTCGCCGAGCAGGCCGACAACTCCGGGCCGGTCCGCGGCACGTTGTCGACGCCCCGCATCGGCATGATCTGGCTGGCGGCGAACCTCGTCGTCACCACCCTGCTCACCGGCACCCTGTTCATCCCCGCCGTCGACTACGGCGTCGCGATCACGATGATCGTACTCGGCACGCTCGGCGGCGCCGTCGTGCTGACGCTCGTCGGCAACATCGGCACCCGCACGGGCCTGCCGACGATGGCGCTCACCCGAGGCGCGTTCGGCACCCGCGGCGGCTACCTGCCGATGGCGGCCAACGTCATCATCCTCATGGGCTGGAGCTGGGTGCAGGCGATGCTCGCGGGCGTCACCGTGAACTACCTGGTCGAGAGCCTCACCGGGTTCTCGAGCCCCATCCTCTTCTCGGTGGTCTGCCAGGCCATCGTCGTCATCCTCGCGATCTTCGGCCACGAGGGCATCGCGCGCGTCGAGCCGTGGCTCGCCGTGCTCATGCTCGCGATCATCGCGTGGATCTTCGTCGTCGCGTTCACGGGCTTCGCGCCGAGCGCGTACCAGGCGATCCCCGTCGACGAGGCGATCGGGTACACCCCCGCGATCGTGCTCGACATCGTGATCGCGACCGCCGTGTCGTGGACGGTGCTCTCGGCCGACTTCAACCGGCTCGCGGTGTCGAGCCGCGCCGGCATCCTCGGCTCGGGCATCGGCTACACGCTGTCGACGGTCATCGCGATGACGCTCGGCGCGACGGCGATCGGCTACGTGATCCTCTCGGGCGGCGAGGCGGCCCCCTTCGACCCGGGCGTGCTCGTCGCGGCGTTCGGCGCCCCGATCGCGATCGTCATCTTCGTCTCGGTCATGGCGACGAACTCGATGGTCGTCTACGGCATGACCACCTCGATCGTGAACGCGAGCGCCGGGCGTGCGAGGCTGCGCTTCCTGCCGACCGCGCTCGTCGTGGGCGTGATCTCGATCGTCGGCTCGACGTGGCTCGCGCTGCTCGACCAGTTCACGACCTTCCTGACCGTGATCGGCGCGTTCTTCGTGCCGGTGTTCGCGATCATGATCGTCGACTACTACCTGATCAAGCGGTCGTCGTACGGCCGCGACCTGCTCGAGCACCGCGGCGGCCGGTACTGGTATCTCGCCGGCGTCAACTGGATCGCCGTCGCGGCGTGGGCGATCGGCGCCGTCGCGTCGTACCTCATGGTCTACGTGTGGCCGAGCCCGGTCGGCGCGACGATCCCCGCGTTCGTCATCACGTTCGTGCTCTACCTCGTCGCGATGCTGCCCGAGCGGGCGCGCAACGTGCGCGAACCGAGCGTGCACCTCGCCGAGGTCGAGGCGAACGACGACGCGGATGCCTCGGCGCATGCGTGAGCTCAGCCGGCCCGTCGTCGGGGGCATGCGGGTCTACCCCGGCGACCCCGACGTGCGCATCGAACCGGCGCTCGAGCTCGCCGCCGACGGGGTCGACGTCGCCCGGCTGCACCTCGGCTCGCACACCGGAACGCATCTCGACGCACCGTCGCACACGGTCGCGGGCGGTCGCACCACCGGGGCGATCGGCCTCGACGAGCTCGTCGGCGACGCGATCGTCGTGCACCTCGGCGGCCTCGCGCCGCGCTCGCACTACGGCCTCGCCGACCTCGAGGCGGCGCTCGGCGCCCCGCTGCCCGATCGAGTGCCGCCGATCGTCGTCGTCGACACCGGCTGGGCGCGGCTGTTCGACACCGACACCGCGCTCGAGCATCCGGCGATGGACCCGGCCGCCGCGGCCGAGCTCGTTCGCCGGGGCATGCACGTGCTCGCGGTCGACACCCTGAGCCCCGACCCGACGGTCGACGGCGGCACCGCGTTCCCGGTGCACGAGGCCGTGCTCGGCAGCGATCGGCTCATCGTCGAGAACCTCACCGGGCTCGAGGGGCTCGCCGAGCGCGTGCGCATCGGGTTCTTCCCGCTGCGCGTCGACCTCGACGGGGCGCCGGTCAGGGCGGTCGCGTTCGACTGACCGCGGCGGGGTTCGGGTGACCGCCGGTCGGGACGGGCGGTCAGCCGCCCGCGCGGATCGCCACGATGCCGGCGACGGCGCACAGACTCGCGACGAGGCGCCACGGCCGGAGCCGTTCGCGGAACACGACGTAGCCGATCGCACTCGCGGCGATCACGCCCGTCTCGCGCAGCGCCGAGACGACCGCCAGCGGGGCCACCGACTGGGCCCAGACGACGATCGTGTACGCGGCGAGCGAGATCACCCCGCCGATCACCCCGAGCATCGCGTGCGTGCGCAACCCCAGCACGAACGCCCGGCGATCGGGGGCGAGGGCGAGGCACACGAGCGGGATCGCCGCGCCCTGCAGCAGGAAGAGCCACGCGGCGTAGCCCAGCGGCTGCCCCGAGGCGCGGACGCCGATGCCGTCGAGCACCGAGTAGACGGTCACGGTCGCGCCGACCGCGATCATGAGCAGCGTGCCGACCCGGTCGCCCGGTGCGCCCCCGCGCGTCCACGACAGCGAGAGCAGCGAGAGCGCGACGACCGCGATGCCGAGCAGCTGCACGGGGGTGAGCCGCTCGCCCAGGAGCGTCGTCGAGGCGAGCGTGATTCCGAGTACCGACAGCCCGCGGGTCAGCGGGTACGCGCGACCGAACTCGCTGCGCGCGTACGCGGCCGTCAGCAGCACCAGGTAGAGCGTCTGCGCGATCGCCGACGCGATGAGGTACGGCACGCTCGCCGCCGCGATCGGCGGCAGCACGAGGCATCCGACGGCCCCCGCGACGAGGTAGACGGCACCGATGAGCGCCGAGGCGACCAGGCGCGCGGGGATGGCCTTGGCGATCGCGTTCCATGTGCCGTGGAGCACCGCGGCGCTGAGCACCGCGGCGAGCACGATCGGGCTCACGAGGTGCCCTGGTCGCCCCCGGGGAGGTCGGCGAAGACCTCGGCGTCGACGGCGGTCACCTCGAGCAGGACGGCCTGTTCGGGGTGCAGCGCCGGCATCGCGACCCCGGCCGAACCGAGGGCCGCGCCGGTGAGCACGAGCCGGCCGGAGTCCCACCAGGCTGGGCGGTCGCCGGCATCGGGCTGCTCACCGAGGCGCACGGGCTCGACACGGTAGTCGCGGTGCGGCGCGAGCCCGGGCAACCGGATCCGGCCCGCGCCCGCCAGCGGCGAGCGCGCCCGGGACGAGTAGGCGTACAGCGCGCGCGAGCGGTCGTGGGCCACGACCCCCTCGAGCGAGAGCGACGTGTCGGGGTGGTCGAGGCGCACGAGGTCGCCGTCGTGCAACAGCTCCCGGTGGCGGCGGTGCAGCGCGACCCAGTCGGCGAGCTCGGCGAGCTCGGCATCGTCGGCACGTCGCAGGTCGGTCTCGATGCCGAGGTGGCCGAACAGCGCCGTGATCGCCCGGTACGAGAGCGAGTGCGTGCGTCCGGTCGTGTGCGAGCGGGCCGAGGCGATGTGGGTGCCCATGAGCTCGGGCGGCACGAGCTGGGTCGTCCAGCGGTTGATGTCGCCGCGGTCGAGCGGATCGTTGTTGTCGGAGACCCAGACCCGGTCGGTGCGCTCGAGTGCGCCGAGGTCGACCCGGCCGCCCCCCGACGAGCACGACTCGATCTCGAGGTGCGGGTACCGCGCCTTCAACTCGTCGACGAGCCGGTAGAACGCGGCCGTCTGCCGGTGCACGCCGGGTCGGCGGCCGGGTCCCGAGCCGGCGTCGACGAGGTCTCGATTGTGGTCCCACTTCAGGTACGAGATGTCGTACTCGTCGAGCAGCGCCACGAGCGCATCGCGGATGTGCGCGTAGCAGCCGGGGTGTGCGAGGTCGAGCACCTGCTGGTGGCGCGACTCGACGGGCCATCCGTCGCGGGCCGACATGATCCACTCGGGATGGCTCCGCGCGAGCTCGGAATCCGGGTTCACCATCTCGGGCTCGACCCAGAGGCCGAACTGCATGCCGAGTCCGCGCACCCGGTCGACGAGCGGATGCAGCCCGTCGGGCCAGACCTCGCTCGACACGGTCCAGTCGCCGAGGCCCGCGCGGTCGTTGCGGCGGCCGCCGAACCAGCCGTCGTCGAGCACGAACCGCTCGACGCCGACCGAGGCGGCGAGCTCGGCGAGCTCGGCGAGCACGTCGAAGTCGTGGTCGAAGTAGACCGCCTCCCAGGTGTTGAGCGTCACCGGCCGCGGCGATCTCGGGTGCTGCTTGCGGGCGCGCAGCAGCCGGTGCACGCGGCGCGCGGCTTCGTCGAGCCCGTTGCCGTGCACGCCGTACACCCACGGGCTCGTATAGCGGTCGCCGGGCTCGAGCACGATCTCGCCCGGCAGCAGCAGTTCGCCGCCGCCGAGCAGTTGACGGCCGCCGAGGTCGCGTTCGAGCTGGTGCACGTGGTTGCCCGACCACGCGGTGTGCACGCCCCAGACCTCGCCGCTCGCGAAGCCGAACCCCGGCTCGCCGGCGAAGAGGAGGGTCGCCGCATCGAGGCCGGTTCGGCCGTGGCGTCCCTCGCGACGGTGCAGGCCGACGCCGACCTGCTGCCGCTGCGCTGCGCGCTCGCGGCCCCAGCGGCCCGCGAAGTCGAGCGTCTCGGCGGCGAACGGCGGAACGGGCAGGCAGAGCAGCAGCTCGTCGAGCCGGTAGGGCGTCGGCTCGAGGTTCTCGAGCACGGCCCGGCATCGCACGACGCCCGACTCGGTGAGTTCGACGGTGAGCTCGAGGCCGAGCCCGGTCACCCGGTCGGAAGCCTCGAAGACGACCCGACCCGCGCCGCAGCTCACGAGGGTTCGTCCCGAGGCGCGAGCCTCGGCGGGCGACGCGATCCCCGTGTCCGCGAGCACGTCGAGCCGCCTCCCGTCGAGCCGGGCACCGGTCGTGGTGAAGCGAGGCGACCAGGCCGAGCCGTCGCGCGAGCCGCTGATGCCGGGCTGCCCGAGCCAGCCGCGGCTGTGCTCGGGAAGCAGCGAGAGCTGCACCGGCTCGTCGACCTCGCTCGCCGCGACCGAGGCGATTCCGGCGTCGGCGAGGGCGCCGAACCCGACGGCGTCGAGATCGCCGAGGTCGGGCCCCCAATGCACCACCGTGGGCAGTCCGCCCCCGCGCACGTCCAGCGCGAGCGCGACGCCGCCCGAGCGCAGGAGGAGGCCGAAATCTGAGACGACGGTCATGGGAGGGTTCCTCTCGCTGGGCGGTTGTGGATAGTGTTTACGTTGCCATGAAGCAAGGTCCGAATTCTTCCGCCCGAGCCTCGATCAACGACGTCGCGGCGCACGCCGGCGTGTCCGCGCAGACCGTCTCGCGGGTGGCGAACGGGCAGAACAACGTACGGCCGTCGACGCGCGATCGTGTGCTGGCCTCGATGCGCGAGCTCGGCTACCGTCCGAACAGCGCAGCTCGCAATCTCAAGTCGGGCCGCTTCCGCAGCATCGGCTTCGTGACCTTCAACCTGGCCACGCTCGGCAACGAGCGCACGCTCGACGCCGTGACGGTCGCCTCCGAGTCGGCCGGTTACACGACGACCCTGCTCTCGATCGCCGACCCCACCCAGCTCGACGTCGCGGGCGCGTTCGGCCGGCTCGAGGAGCAGGCGGTCGACGGCATCATCCTCGTCATGTCGGCGGAGGTCGGTCCGCTCGACGAGTGGACGATCACCGCCGGGCTCCCGGTCGTGATCGTCGACTCCGACGCCGAACTGCCGTACACGATCGTCGACACCGACCAGGAGCAGGGCGCGAGGCTCGCCCTCGACCATCTGCTCGGCCTCGGCCATCGCCGCATCGTGCACGTCTCCGGCCCGCAGAACTCGTACTCGGCGACCCGCCGCGCCGACGCCTATCGTCGTGTGCTCGAGAAGGCCGCACTGCCGGTGCCCGAGGTGCTCGTCGGCGACTGGTCGGCCGCCTCCGGGCTCGCACACGGCCGCGCGCTCATCGAGTCGGGCGAGGTGCCGACCGCGATCTTCGCAGGCAACGACCAGATGGCGCTCGGCGTGCTGCACGCCCTGCACGAGGCGGGGCTGCGCGTGCCCGACGACGTGAGCGTCGTCGGGTTCGACGACAGCGACGAGGCGCTCGCCTTCTGGCCCGCGCTCACGACCGTGCACCAGAACTTCGACGACGTCGGCCGCAAGGCGACCGAGTCGCTGCTCGCGCTCATCGACGGCGGGGCCGTCGAGCGGCAGAAGATCCTGATCCCCACCCGGCTCGTCGTGCGCGACAGCACCGGGCCCGCCCGCGCCACCGCATAGCGGGCGGATGCCTCGTGCCGGCAGTGGGCCGCTGGAGTTCATCAGACCTCGGTCGGTCCGAGGTCGGGCCGGTCGGTGAACCGCGCCGTCGCCGAGACGAGGCCCGACAGTTCGAGCACGATGAGCTCGTTCTCGCCCGCCCGCACGAGCGGCGCGGGCACGTAGAGGGTGCGCTGCGGTCCGCGGCTCCAGTGCCGTCCGAGGTTGAAGCCGTTCACCCAGGCCACCCCGGCGCCCCAGGCCCGCGTATCGAGGTGCAGGTCGCTCGGCGCGTCGAGGTGGAAGGTGCCCGCCGCGAACGCCGGACCGACGACGGGGGCGGACGAGCGGTGGTCGGCGGCGGCGATCGCCGAGCGCACCCGATCGATGCCGAGATCCAGTCCGCCGGCACGCCAGCCCTCGAGCAGCCGCCCGTCGAGCGTCGCCGGCCCGATGAGCCCCTTCGCCTCGCCGAGGCGCGGGCCGTAGTTGACCCCGCCGAGATGCTCGACGAGCAGCGAGAGCCGCCCGGCGCGCGGCACCGCGATGACCCGCTCGCCGTGCTCGCGGTCGATCGTTCCGACCCGGGCGCCGTCGAGGAAGACGTGGGCGCGGTCGCGCACCTCCGAGAACGCGAGGAGACCGCCGTGATCGACGTCGACGGCGTAGTGCGAGAAGCCGCGGGGAGCGCCGAAGGCGGAGGCATCCGGCAGGCCCTCGTAGGTCGCGTCGCAGACGAGGTCCGTGTCGCCGACCGCCGCCCGGCGGTCGAGCGCGATGTCGATGACCGGCGCGTCGGCGCGCTCGGCGGGAGCCTCGTCGGGAACAGGCGCGTACTTCGCGATGACCTCGCGGAAGCGCCAGTACTTCTCGGTCGGGGTGCCGTCTTCGGCGAGCGGGGCGTCGTAGTCGTAGGAGGTCGCGATGGGTCGGTAGATGCCCTTGTCGTTCGCCCCGGAGGTGAACCCGAAGTTGGTGCCGCCGTGGAACATGTAGATGTTGACCGAGGCGCCCGCGGCGAGCATGGTGTCGAGCTCCGCGGCCGAGTCGGCGGCGGGCGTGGTGTGGTGCGGCTCGCCCCAGCTGTCGAACCAGCCGCACCAGAACTCGGAGCACATGAGCGGGCCGGTGGGCTGATGGCGTCGCAGCGTCGCGAGGCGCTCTGACGCGCGCGAGCCGAACGAACCCGTGCGGTGCAGCTCGTCGAGGCCGCCACGGGCGAGCATGCCGTCGAGGGGCTGGTCGACGGTCGTGAGCGGAACGCCGATGCCCGCATCGCGGGTGCGCTCGACGAGCGCCCGCAGGTAGTCGGCGTCGTCGCCGTAGGCCCCGTACTCGTTCTCGATCTGCACGAGCACGACCGGGCCGCCCTCGTGCACCTGGCGGGTGCGGACGACGTCGTAGACCGCGTCGAGGTACTCGCCGACGGCGTCGAGGTACGCGGGATCGCTCGATCGCAGCGTCACGGACGGGTCGGCGGTCAGCCATCCCGGCAGGCCGCCGTCGTGCCACTCGGCGCAGATGTACGGGCCGGGGCGCACGATCGCGAACATGCCGGCCTCGTGCACGAGGTCGAGGAAGCGTGCGAGGTCGAGGCCGCCGGAGGTTCGGAAGGCGCCCCGCTCGGGGGAGTGCTCGTTCCACGGCACGTAGGTCTCGATGGTGTTGAGGCCCATCATCCGAGCCTTCCGAATCCGGTCGGCCCACTGGTCGGGGTGCACGCGGAAGTAGTGCATCGCGCCGGAGATCACCTGGAACGGTGCTCCGTCGAGCAGGAAGTCGGTCTCGCCGATCGTGAAGGAAGGCATCGGGGCTCTCTCGGAGGTGCTGGCTCGGGCGAAACGCCCGGAGCGGTTGTGGGGAGGCATGCCGCGGGGGATCTGCGCGAGCAGATCCCCCGCGGTTCGGTGCGGCTACTCGTTGACGGTGAAGCCCTGCGAGTTGCCGTACTCGACGAGGGTGTCCTGCCACTCGAGCAGGGCGGCGTTCAGGTCGCTCTCCGAGGCGAGCGCCTTGCCGACCGAGTCGCCGAACACGCTGTTCGCGTAACCCTGGTAGGGCAGGTACTGCCAGCCGGGGATGACGGACTCGGCCGCGGCGGCGCCGACCTCGTTCGCGGTCTGGTCGCCGTAGACCTCCGGCCAGGTGCGGCCGAGCCACTCGGGGTCGCTCATGGTCGCGGTCGTCGACGGGAAGCCGCCCTGGTTGACGAGGTCGCGGCCCTCGCCGGTGGCGAGCCACTGCAGCACGGCGGCGGCCGCCGCCTTGTGCTTCGACTGCTCGGTGACGGCGATCGCGCTGCCGCCGTTCTCGGCCGAGGCGGGCTGACCGTCGGCCGACGGCATCGGCGCGACCTTCCAGGTGTCGCCGGCATCGGTCGGGCCGCCGATCTCCCAGGCCCCCATCATGAGCGTGCCGAGCTTGCCGGCCGCGAGCGCCCGGTTCCACTCGTCCGACCAGGTCGGGACCTGCGACAGCTCGCCCTTCTCCAGCATGCCGCCCCAGAAGTCGGCGAACTGCTTCGAGCCCTCGTCCTGGAGGTCGATCGTCACGTTCTCGCCGTCGGTCTTGAACGGCTGGCCGCCGAACGACCAGATCATGCTCGTGAAGAAGCCGGCGTCGCCCGCGTTGGCGATGTACGCCTCGGGGTCGTAGGCGTGGATCTTCGCGGACGCCGCCGCGAACTCGTCCCACGTCTTCGGGGCCTCGGCCACGCCCGCCTTCTGGTAGAGATCGGTGTTGTAGATCATGACCATGGGGCCCGAGTCGAGCGGCAGGCCGACGAGCTCGCCCTGCACGTTGACGGCGTTCCACGTCGATGCGGTGAACTCGTCCTCGTTGTCGGCGAGGCCGTAGGGCGTCAGGTCGGCGAGGGCGTCGCCGAGCGTCAGCTGGGGCAGCGTCTGGTACTCGACGGGGATGATGTCGGGGGCCCCGGAGCCGGCCTTCACGGCGTTCTGCAGCTTGGTCACCGCGGCGTCGGGGTTGTCGACCTTGACGACCTCGATCGTGATCTTCGGGTGCTCCTTCATGAACGCGTCGGCCCAGGCCTGGGTGGTGTCGCCCCAGGTCCACCAGGTGAGCGTGGTCTCGGTGTCGAGGGCGGCCTCGATGTCGGTGCTCTCATCGCCCGACGCGCCGGCGGCGCAGCCGGAGAGCGCGCCGACGAGGAGTGCGCCGGTGCCGGCGACGACGCCGGCGCGCTTCCACAGGCGCTTGGTGGTGTTCTTCACGTGCGGTCCCTTTCTCGGGTGCTGTATCTGAGGTGTTTGCAGGTGTCTTGCGGGTGGTGCGGGTGGTGCGGGCCGACAGGGGCGGCTATTTCACGCTCCCCGCGGTGAGCCCCGACTGCCAGTAGCGCTGCAGGTAGAGGAAGGCCGCGGAGATCGGAATCACGGTGAGCAACGATCCGGTGATCACCAGGTTCGGGATGGGCAGGGTGCCGACGGCGGTCGACTTCGAGGCCCATTGGTTGAGGCCGACCGTGAGCGGGTACCACTCGGGGTCGCTCAGCATGATCAGCGGGAGGAAGTAGTTGTTCCACGTCGCGACGACGGCGAACATGAGCACGGTGATCAGGGCGGGAGCCAACTGCCGCAGCGAGATCGAGAAGAAGATGCGCAGTTCGCCCGCGCCGTCGAGGCGCGCCGCCTCGAGGAGTTCGTCGGGGATCGCCTCGGCGGCGTACACCCACACCAGGTAGAGCCCGAAGGCGCTCACGAGCGACGGGATGATGACCGACCAGGGAGTGTTCGTGAGGCCCATTCCGCTGAACATGAGGAACTGCGGGACCGCGAGCACGGAGCCGGGGATGGCGAGCGCGCCCAGGATGATGGCGAACACCGCGCGGCGTCCGGGGAAGCGGTACTTCGCGAGCCCGTACCCCGCGAGGGTGGCGAGCAGGGTGGCGCCGCCCGCGCCGACGACGACGTAGAGCAGGGTGTTCGCGAACCAGCGGGTGAACTCGCCGTCGTTGTACGTGAACACCTCGACGATGTTGTCGAAGAGGGCGAAGTCGGGTGCGAACCAGAGCGCGAAGGTGTCGTAGAGGTCGGATCGGCTCTTGGTCGCGTTGATCACGAGCCACACGAGCGGCACGACGCAGTACAGCAGCATGAGCATCATGAGGATCGTCAGCGTGATCGAGGCCCGGCGGTTGCGCGGACCGCGGCGCTGCGCAGGGCGGCTCGCGAAGGGCACCCGCCCGCTCGCGAGACGGCTCGGCCGACGGCCGGCGGTGGTGATCGATTCGGTGGCCATCAGCGCTTCTCCTGCTTGTTGCCCGTCGACTGCGCGAAGTACGCGACGACCATCGTGATGAGGCCCGAGACGATCGCGATCGCCGCGGCGTAGTTGAACTGCGAGCCGGCGAACGACAGGTTGAACGCGTACAGGTTCGGGGTGAAGTAGCTCGTGATGACGTTCGGGGCGATCGACTGCAGGACGGCCGGCTCGTTGAAGAGCTGGAAGCTGCCGATGATCGAGAAGATCGTCGCCACGAGGATCGCTCCGCGGATCGACGGGAGCTTGATGGCGAAGATCGTGCGGAACGCGCCCGCACCGTCGATCTCGGCCGCCTCGTAGAGCTCCTGCGGCACGGCCTTCAAGGCCGAGAAGAAGATCAGCATGTTGTAGCCGACGAACTCCCAGGTCACGATGTTGGCGATCGCGGGCATGATGTAGCTGTCGGAGAGGGGGGCCGGGATGGTCGTGCCGAGCCAGTGGTTGAGGTCGGCGACGAGCCCGAACTGGGAGCCGTACATGTAGCCCCAGATCATGACGGCGACGACGCCGGGCACCGCGTACGGCAGGAAGATGCTGAGTCGGTACAGCGGCACGAACCGCAGGCGCGCGCTGTCGAGCGCGAGCGCCACGAAGAGGGCGAGCCCGAGCATGATCGGCACCTGGACGCAGAGGAAGATCGTGACCCGGATCGTCGCGTCCCAGAACTTGGGGTCGGTCAGGGCGAGGGCGTAGTTCTCGAGCCCGACGAAGTGGGTGCCGCCGACCAGGGTCTCGCGGAAGAGGCTGAGGAAGATCGCGTAGGCGAGCGGCGCGATGAGCACGAGCGCGAAGACGAGCATGAACGGTCCGACGAACCACCAGCCCGCCCAGTCGCGGCGCACCCTGCGGCGACCGGTTCGACCCGTCGCGGCATCGGGAGCGACCCGGCTCGCGTACGTCGCGGCGGAGACGCCGGATGGGGGATCGGCCTGCACGTGCGCCGTGGTCATCTGCGGCCTGCTCTCGCACCTCGGGCGGGTGACGTCTTCGTCATGCGCGGTCGCACTCCTTCGTGAATGTTTGCGTTCCCAGTGGAGTATACGTCAGGATCATGTTTGCGCAAACACCAGTTATGCAAGACTGTCGGCGAAGGAGCCAGCACCGCATGATCAGCACCATTCACGTCGTCTTCAAGACGCACCTCGACATCGGCTTCACGGCGCTCGCCAGTGACATCGCCGACCGGTACCTGCACTCGTACCTGCCGAGGGCGATCGACCTCTCCGAGGAGCTCGAGCGGCGCGGCGGCCCTGCGCGGTTCACCTGGACGACCGGCTCGTGGCTCATCCACGAGGCCCTCCGATCCAGCGCTCCGGCCGAGCGGGCGCGGCTCGAGGAGGCGATCCGGAAGCGCCGCATCCACTGGCACGGCCTCCCCCTGACGACGCACACCGAGGTGATGGACCGAGCCCTCGTCGACTACGGCATCTCGATCGCGAAGCGCCTCGACGAACGGTTCGAACGTCGTACGCTCGCCGCGAAGATGACCGACGTGCCCGGCCACACCGTCGGCCTCGTCCCCGCGCTCGCAGCGGCCGGGCTCGACTACCTGCACCTCGGGGTGAACGGCGCCTCGGCGGTTCCCGAGGTCCCCGAGTTCTTCCGCTGGGTCGCACCCGACGGCAGCGAGGTCGTCGTGAACTACGCCGGCAGCTACGGAGCGACCGACCTCGGGCTCGCCGTCGTGCCCGGCGGCACCGACGCCCTGCACCTCGCGTTCACGGGCGACAACTTCGGCCCACCCTCGGCCGACGAGGTCGAGGTGCTCTTCGCGCAGCTCGCGGAGGCGCACCCGGATGCGCGCATCGTGGCCTCGGGCCTCGACGACTTCGCACGAGCCGTACTCGCCGTGCGCGACGAGCTGCCCGTCGTCGACGACGAGATCGGCGACACCTGGATCCACGGGGTCGGGGCCGACCCGCTGCTGACCGCGGGCCTGCGCGGCCTGCTCGGGCTGCGAGCCGAGTGGATCGCGAACGGCGACCTCGTCGAGGGCGATGACGAGTGCGACCGGTTCAGCGAGGCGCTGCTGCTCATCGCCGAGCACACCTGGGGCGAGGACCTGAAGACCTTCCTGCCCGACTACGCGAACTACACGAAGGACGACTTCGCGGCGGCCCGTTCGCGCGACGAGATCGACCTCGCCGCCAACCCCCCGGAGGCGGCGCGGTTCGAGTGGGCCGCGGAGCACGCCGGGGCGCAGGGCCTGCGCTACTCGGGCTTCGAAGCCTCGTGGGCGGAGCAGCGCGGCTACCTCGACCGTGCGGTCGATGCCCTCGCACCCGAACGCGGTGCGGCGGCGCGCGCGGCGATCGCCGGCCTCACGCCGACGTCGGCGGGCGAGACGCGGGGCACATCGAGCAGCGACGCCCGGCGCACACCCGTCGAGCACGGCGACGATCTCGCGCTCGGCGGGTTCACGGTGCGGTTCGGCGACGACGGCTCGATCGTCTCGCTCGTCGACGAAGCGGGCCGGCAGTGGGCAGGTCCCGAGCATCGACTCGGTGCGTACCGCCATCAGACCTTCGACGAGCGCGACGAGGCGCGCTGGGTGGACGAGTACTGCCGCGACCTCGACGAGACCGGCTTCTGGGCGATCCCCGACCAGTCGAAGCCGGGGCTCTCGATCGCCGAACGCCAGCCGGCGCAGGTGTCCGCACCGGTGGTCGAGTCAGCGGGCCGCATCACCGAGGCCGATGCCGACCGCATCGAATTCGAACTCGTCATGCCCGAGCGGGCCGCCGCGCTCTGGGGTTCGCCCCGCCGTCTGCGGTTGCGCTATCGATTCCCGCACGCCGACGCCCCGATCGGCATCGAGCTCGACGTGCTCGACCGCGAGGCGTCGCGGCTTCCCGAGGCGAGCTGGTTCGGCTTCCGCCCGAGGGTCGACGGCGACTGGCGTCTCGACAAGCTCGGCGTGCCGGTCGACCCCCGACGAGTCGTCTCGCGCGGCAACCGCAGCCTGCACGCGGTTTCCGCGGTCGAATGCCGAGGTTCGCAGCACTTCCGCCTCCGCACGATCGACGCCCCGCTCGTCGCGGTCGGCGAGCCGCGCCTGCTCCGGTTCGACGATCTCGTGGCCGAGCCGGCGGACGGCCTGCACGTCAACCTGCACAACAACGTCTGGGGCACGAACTTCCGGATGTGGTTCGACGACGACCTCAGCTACCGCTTCGAACTGGAGCTCGGCAGGTGAGCGACGAGCTCGTGACGAGCCCGCCCGTCGTGATGGCGCCGCGCGCCGACGGGTTCGAGGTCGTCTGGGGTGTGAGCCGGCTCAGCCGCGGATGGCTCGAGTGGGAGGGGGCCGACGGCACGCGCGGCACCGCGACCGCCGACGCCTTCGGCATGGTGCCCCAGGGCGACCGGGTGCTGCGTGTCCGCACCGCGGGGTGGCCCGCCGGCACCGCCCTGCGCGTGCGCTCGGTCACCGAGTCGGTCGAGGCGCCGGCGGAGCGGCACGAGAGCGGGTGGAAGCCCGTGCGCACCCTCGACGCGGCATCCGATCGCGCGCGCTTCGCCGTGTGGAACGACACCCATCAGCAGGACGACACCCTGCGGGCGCTGCACGAGGCGACCCCCGAAGTCGACGTGCTCGTCTGGAACGGCGACCTCTGCAACGACTGGAAGGACCCGTCGTGGTTCACCTCGACGGTGCTGAACCCGGCGGGCCTCGACGTCAGTGCGGGGCGCCCCCTCGCGATCGTGGTGGGCAACCACGACGTGCGCGGCACCTGGGCGTACCAGCTCGAGGACTTCGTGGCGACGCCCGAGGGGCGGCCGTTCACCGCGTTCCGCATCGGGCCGGTCGCGTGCGTCGCGCTCCACACCGGCGAGGACAAGCCCGACGCCCACCCGACGTTCGAGGGGCGCGTCGCCTTCGAGCCGCTGCGCGCCGAGCAGGCCGAGTGGCTGCGCGAGGTGACCGCGCGCCCCGAGTTCCGGGACGCCCCGTACCGCGTCGTGTTCTGCCACATCCCGCTGCGCTGGATCGACGAGGCGGTCGTCGACTACGACGACGAGGGCTACGACTGGTTCAGCCGGATGAGCCGCGATGCCTGGCACGACGCGCTCGTCGAGTGGGGCGCCCAGGTCATCGTGTCGGGGCATACCCACTACCGCACCTGGATGCCGCCGACCGAGGAGTTCCCGTACGCGCAGCTCATCGGCGGCGGGCCTGACTTCGACGTGACGAGCGAGGAGGCGGCCGCCTGGATCGCCGGCGAGGCGAGCGCCGAGGAGCTCGTGCTCACGATGCGCGACCTCGCGGGCACGGTGCTGCAGGAGGTGCGGCTCGCGCCGCTCACCTGACCTCTCACGCCCGAACGAGCAGGGGCCGGGTCGCGATCGCGACCC
>NZ_JBSHHD010000042.1:0-28530 GCF_053618155.1 Agromyces sp. NPDC055658
GGCGGCGAGTGGTACCCCGGTACCACCCGCCGCCGCCCCGAACCATTCCCGCGGCCGATGCGCCGGAGGCGGTCGCATCCGTAGCGTCGAAGGCATGATCACCGCAACCGCGCTCACCAAGCGCTACGGCCAGAAGACGGCCGTCAACGACATCACGTTCACCGTGCGGCCCGGCCAGGTCACAGGGTTCCTCGGTCCGAACGGCGCCGGCAAGTCGACCACGATGCGCATGATCGTCGGCCTCGACCGCCCGAGCGCCGGCACCGTCACCGTCGGGGGCAAGCCGTACGCCGCGCACCGCGCACCCCTCCACGAGGTCGGTGCGCTCCTCGACGCGAAGGCCGTGCACACCGGCCGCACAGCCGAGAACCACCTGCTCGCGATGGCGGCGACCCACGGCATCGGCAAGCGCCGCGTGCGCGAGGTCATCGAGCTCACCGGCCTCGAGTCGGTCGCCCGCAAGCGCGTCGGCGGCTTCTCGCTCGGCATGGGCCAGCGACTGGGCATCGCCGCGGCCATGCTCGGCGACCCCTCGACCCTCATCCTCGACGAGCCGGTCAACGGGCTCGACCCCGAGGGCGTGCTCTGGGTGCGCCAGTTCGTCCGCCACCTCGCCGGCGAAGGCCGCACCGTCTTCCTCTCGTCGCACCTCATGAGCGAGATGGCGCAGACCGCCGATCACCTGATCGTGCTCGGCCGCGGCGAGATCATCGCCGACGCGCCCGTCGACGAGATCGTGGCCGGAGGCACGCGTCCCCGCGTCCGCGTGCGATCGCCGCACGCGTCGCAGCTCGCCGACCTGCTCGCAGCGCCCGAGGTCGCCGTGCTCCGATCCGAAGCCGGCGTGCTCGAGGTCACGGGCGTCGAGGCGGCCGGGATCGGCGACCTCGCCGCCGCGCACGGCCTCGCCATCCACGAACTCACCCCGCAGAACGCGTCGCTGGAGGAGGCCTACATGGCCCTCACCGCCGACGCCGTCGAATACCGTACGGAGGCCGTCCGATGACCACGATCACCCCGACCGCGACGCACCCAGCGCAGGGCGCGCGCTCGACCCGCCTCACGTTCGGCGGCGTGCTCTCGTCCGAATGGATCAAGCTGCGGAGCCTGCGCTCGACCGTCTGGTCGTACCTCATCGTGATCGCGATCTCGCTCGGCATGGCGCTGCTCATGTCGCTCAGCATGGTGAACGGCATGGGCGGCGGCATGGACATCGACGGCGCTCCCGTGGAGCAGCAGCACGAGCTCGTGATGCAGGCCTCGACCTTCGGCGTCTACTTCGGCCAGCTCGTCGTCGGCGTGCTCGGCGTGCTCGTCATCAGCGGCGAGTACACGACCGGCATGATCCGCTCGACGCTCACGGCCGTGCCGCAGCGCCTGCCCGCCCTCGCCGCGAAGGGCGTCGTGCTGTTCGTGGCGACGTTCGTCATCGGCATGCTCGCCAACCTGGGCGCATACCTGACCGCGACGATCGTGTTCGGCACCGACCTCGAACTGCTCGACGCCGACACGCTCCTCACGCTCGCCGGCGGCGCCCTGTACCTCGCGCTCGTCGCGGTGTTCGCCCTCGGGGTCGGCACGATCATCCGGTCGAGCGCAGGTGGCATCGCCGCCGTGCTCGGCCTGCTGCTGCTGCTGCCGACGGTGCTGCAGCTCATCCCGGCCGACTGGGCGCACGACGCCATCCCGTACCTGCTGTCGTCGTCGGGCATGACGATGTTCATGGCGATCGGCGCCGAGGACTCGGCGATCGTGGGCCCGAACGCCTGGCAGAGCCTCCTGGTCGTGCTGGCGTGGGTGGGGGTCTCCATCGCCGGCGCCTCGGTGCTCCTGAAGCGCAGGGACGCGTAGAGTCCTGCCTATGACGGAAGCACCGTTCTCCCCCGGCCGCCCGGCTTCGGCGGTCGGGGGAGAACTCCGTCTGCCGAAGCCGCCCGGAGTGATCAGGCAGTTCTGGGCGAGGCATCCACGACTGACCGACTCGCTGATCACGGCGGTGTACGTCGTCCCGACGTTCATCGCCGCGATCGTGATGGCGAGCGACGACCCCGAGCCGCCGCTCTGGTCGACGGTGCTGCAACTGGTCGGCATCGCACTGGGCGGCGCCGCGCTGCTGCTGTTCCGCCGAACCAGGCCCTGGCTCGTGATGGGCGTCGCCTGGCTCGTCTGCATCATCGTCTCGCCCTTCGGCCAGAGCGACATCTTCCCCATGCTGTTCGCGCTCTACGGTCTCGGCGTCTACCGATCGACGAGATCGGCGTGGATCGGCTTCGGCGCCTCGGTGCTCGTGGCCGTCGCCAGCTCGTACGTCGAGGCGTGGACGTCGGCGGTGTTTCCCGGCGGACCGGTCGCCGCATCGTCGCAGTACACCGTGATACTGCTGATCGCGACGCTCATCGGCGTCACCACCGGCAACCGGCGGCGCTACCTCGAGGCGTTGATCGCCCGCGCCCACGACCTCGCGCGCGAGCGCGACCAGCAGGCGCAGCTCGCAGCGGCCGCCGAGCGCGCCCGCATCGCCCGCGAGCTGCACGACATCGTCTCGCACGGGCTCACCGTCATGGTGACCCTCGCCGACGGTGCGGCCGCGACCGTCGCACGCGACCCTGAACGGGCTGCCGACGTCATGCGGAGCGTGGCCGAGACCGGCCGGGATGCGCTCGGCGAGATGCGGCGGATGCTCGGTGTGCTCGCCGAGCCGGGCACCGAGCCGGCCGAACGGGCGCCGCAGCCGGGGCTCGCCGCGATCCCCGAGCTCGTCGACGGGTTCCGTGACGCGGGGCTCCCCGTGGGCCTCACGACGATCGGCGCGCCCGCCCCCGACCCCGCGCTCGGACTGGCGATCTACCGCATCGTGCAGGAGGGGCTCACGAACGCGCTGCGCCACGGCGAGCGGGCGCACCAGGTCGACGTCCGCATCGAATACGCCCCGGGAGCCGTCGAAGTCGTCGTCGACGACGACGCACCCGCCGAGACCACCGATGCCATGCCGTCCACTCGCGGAGCCGGTCGCGGTCTCGCCGGCCTCCGCGAGCGCGTCGCCCTCTACGGCGGCTCGCTCGAGGCCGGCCCGCGGGATGGACGAGGCTGGCGACTGCGGGCGACGCTCCACCCCAGACCGGCCACGGATGCCTCGGCCCCTCACCGCGGTGACGACGCGTCCGAGCCCACCGATGGCCGGGGCTTCCCCGGAGTCCCGGAACGGCCCGGCTCCGCCGACTCCCACGACCGCCCGACGATCCCGAACGAGGACGCCGAATGACCGACGCATCACCGCAGACCGCTTCCCCGACTGCGCCGGTGCGCGTCGCCCTCGTCGACGACCAGGCGCTCGTCCGGACCGGATTCCGGCTGGTGCTCGACGCGGAGCCCGGCATCGACGTGGTCGGCGAGGCCGGCGACGGCCGCGCCGCGGTCGAGCTCGCCGACGCGACCGAGATCGACGTGCTGCTGATGGACGTGCGGATGCCCGGCGTCGACGGCATCACCGCCACCGCCGAGGTGACGGCGAGCCATCCCGGGACCCGCGTCATCGTGCTCACGACATTCGATCTCGACGAGTACGCGTTCGCCGCGATCCGGGCGGGCGCGAGCGGCTTCCTGCTGAAGGATGTGCGGCCGAATGAACTCGTCGCCGCGATCCGTACGGTGCACGAGGGCGAGGCGACGCTGTCGCCGCGGGTGACCCGGCGCATGCTCGAGCTCTTCGCAGCCGAGCTGCCGACGGAGCCGGCACGCCCCGACGGCGCCTCGCCGGCCGGTCCGCTCGACGCGCTCACCGCGCGCGAGCGGGAGATCCTCGTCGGGATCGCCGAGGGGCTCAACAACACCGAGCTCTCCGAGCGGTTCTTCCTCTCGGAGTCGACCGTGAAGACCCACG
Source organism: Agromyces sp. NPDC055658 (assembly GCF_053618155.1). Lineage (NCBI taxonomy): Bacteria > Bacillati > Actinomycetota > Actinomycetes > Micrococcales > Microbacteriaceae > Agromyces > Agromyces sp. NPDC055658. Next base: position 3,881 of record NZ_JBSHHD010000042.1, read on the forward strand.
TCGGGCGAGTGCTGCAGAAGACCGGTGCCAGAGACCGGGTGCAGCTCGTCATCCTCGCGTACGAATCCGGCCTCCTCGACGCGCACGGCTGACGCCACGTGCATCGCTAGGCTGGCTTGGCGCCATCGCTACGAAGGGATCGTCCATGCCTGCTGCCAACCTCACCCGCACCGAAGCCGAGGAGCGGGCGGCGATCGTCGGCTCCCCGAGCTACGAGGTCGTGCTCGACCTCACGGGCGACGGCGCGACGTTCCGCAGCGAGACGACGGCACGGTTCACCGGGGTGGCCGGGGCCTCGACCTTCATCGAGGCCTGCACCGACCGGGTGCACGAGGTCGTGCTCAACGGGCGGGTCCTCGACCCCGCCACGGTGAGCGACGGCACCCGCATCCGTCTCGACGAGCTCGAGGTTGAGAACGAGCTGCGCGTCGTCGCCGACGCACGCTACACGAATTCCGGCGAGGGCCTGCACCGCTTCGTCGACCCCGTCGACGACGAGACGTACCTCTACACCGAGTTCGCCGTCGCCGAGGCGAACCGCGTCTACGCCGTGTTCGACCAGCCCGATCTCAAGGCGGGCGTGCGCTTCACGATCACGGCACCGGCGCACTGGACGGTGCTGTCGAACGCGCCCTCCCCCGAGCCGGTCGCCGGCCCCGCGGCATCCGCGGTCGCGACGTGGGCCTTCGAGACCGGCCCCGTCATCTCGAGCTACATCATCGCGATCATCGCAGGCCCCTACGCGAGCTGGCGCGGCAGCGCCACGAGCGTCGACGGCCGCGACGTGCCGCTCGGCCTCTTCACGCGTGCGTCGCTCGCCCAGTACGCCGACCCCGAGATGATGTTCTCGACCGTGCAGGCGGGCCTGGGCTTCTACGAGCAGGCGTTCGGCGTGCCGTACCCGTACGGCAAGTACGACCAGATCTTCGTGCCCGAGTACAACTGGGGCGCGATGGAGAACGTCGGTGCCGTGACGTTCAACGAGGGCTACCTCTTCCGCTCGCGCGTCTCCGATGCTCGCCGCGAGCAGCGCGCCATCGTGGTGCTGCACGAGCTCAGTCACATGTGGTTCGGCAACTCGGTGACCATGAAGTGGTGGAACGACCTCTGGCTCAACGAGTCGTTCGCGACGTGGGCGTCGACGCTCGCGACGTCGCAGGTCACCGAGTTCACGGGCGTCTGGTCGACGTTCGCGAACGACGAGAAGACGCACGCCGCCGAGCAGGACCAGCTGCCCTCGACGCACCCGATCGTCGCGGAGATCGGCGATCTCGAGGACGTCGAGGTCAACTTCGACGCGATCACCTACGACAAGGGCGCCTCGGTGCTGAAGCAGCTCGTCGCCTGGGTGGGCCTCGATGCGTTCAAGCGCGGCGTCGGCGCCTACCTCGCGAAGCACTCGGGCGGCAACGCGACCCTGCGCGACCTGCTCGACGAGCTCGAGGCCGCGAGCGGGCGCGAGCTCACACGCTGGTCGGAGCTGTGGCTCGAGACGGCCGGCGTGAACACCCTGCGCGCCGAGATCGAGACGGACGCCTCGGGCACCATCACGTACGCGGCGATCGTGCAGACCGCGGCCTCGTCGCATCCGACGCTGCGCCCGCACCGGGTCGCGCTCGGCGGCTACGAGCTCGGCGAGTCCCGGCTCGACCGGGTCTTCCGCGCCGAACTGGACGTCGACGGCGCACGGACCGAGGTGCCCGAGCTCATCGGTAGAGCGCGGCCCGACCTCCTGCTCGTGAACGACGACGACCTGACCTACGCGAAGGTGCGGCTCGACGAACGATCGTTCGACACGGCGGTGCACCACCTCGCCGAACTCGCCGACCCGGTCGCCCGCGCCGTCGTGCTCGGTTCCGCCTGGGATGCGGTGCGCGACGCGGAACTGCCCGCGGCCGCCTTCGTGCGTCTCGTGCTCGCGTCGATCGGGCACGAGACGCAGTCCTCGGCACGTTCGCTCGCGCTCTCCAGGCTCGACCACGCCGTGTCGCGCTACCTGGCCGACGAGCACCGCGAGCGCCTCGCCTCCGAGGCGGGCGACGCCATCTGGGCCCTCGCCGAACTCGCACCGGCGGGCTCCGACGCGCAGCTGCAGTTCGTCAAGGCCTTCACCGGCCTCGCGTCGACCGACGCGCACGGCGACGTCCTCGGGAGCCTGCTCGAGGGCTCGATCGCCCTCGACGGGCTCGCGATCGACCTCGACCTCCGCTGGGAGCTCGTCATCGCACGATCGGCGCTCGGAGCGGGCGACGACGACGAGATCGCCGCGGCGCTCGCGGCCGACGACACCGCGAAAGGTCGCCAGCTCGCGGAAACCGCGCGGGCGGCCCGCCCCGACCAGGCCGTCAAGGACGCCGCATGGCGGCGCGCGATGACCGACGAGGGCCTCTCCAACGACGTCGCCCGGGCGATCGCCGACGGCTGGCGCCGCACGAACTCCCCCGAGCTGCTCGCGACGGTCGTGCACGAGTACTTCGCCGCGCTTCCCGGAGTGTGGGCCGACCGCAGCTACAACATGGCGTCGATCCTGTCGAAGCGGTTGTTCCCGACCCCGCTCATCGACGCCGAGCTCGCCGAGCTCGCCCGCACGTGGCTGGCCCGCCACCCCGAGCCCGCATCGATGCATCGCGCGGTCACGGAGCACCTCGCCGAACTCGACCGCGCGCTCGCCGCGCGCGCCCGCGATGCCAGCGAGCTCTCGGGCGGGGCTCAGTAGACTTGCACACCATGTTCGGGTTCGAGATCTTCCGCACCACCGGCGACGAAGGCAACCCGGTCGACGTCGACTACTGGACCGGTCTCGGCACCTGGTGGGCCACCCACTGGGACGAGATCCTCGGCAAGCTCATCTCGATCGTCTTCATCATCGCGATCGCCCTGCTCATCCGCTGGGTGCTGCACTTCGTGATCGAGCGCGTCGTCAAGCAGATCGTCTCCGGCGTCAAGAAGAAGCAGGACGTCACCGACACCCAGGCCCTGCAGGCGTCGCCGCTCGCGACCGTGCGGCTCGTGCAGCGAACCCGCACCCTGGGCACGGTGCTCACGAACATCGTCAACGTGACCCTGTTCGTCGTCGTCGTGCTGCTGATCGTCAACACCATCAACTCGGCGATCCTCAGCTCCTTCGCGCTGCTGACCGCCGCGGTCGGCGCCGGCCTCGGCTTCGGTGCGCAGAACATCGTGAAGGACGCACTCAACGGCCTCTTCATGGTCGTCGAGGACCAGCTCGGCGTCGGCGACATCGTCGACCTCGGCCCTGCGACCGGGATCGTCGAAGAGGTGCGCATCCGCATCACGACCGTCCGCGACGTCAACGGCACCCTCTGGTTCGTGCGCAACGGCGAGATCCTGCGCGTCGGCAACATGTCTCAGGGTTGGGCACGCGTGATCATCGACCTCGCGGTGCCCTACGACGCCGACGTCGACGCCGTCGAGGCGGAACTGCTGCGAGCGGCGACCGAGATGGCCCATTCGAGCAAGTGGCGCAGCCGCATCATGGAGAAGCCCGAGGTCTGGGGCCTCGAGTCGATCTCGGCCGACGCGCTCGTCATCCGCGTCGTCATGAAGGTGCGCTCGTCGGCGAAGGACGACGTCGCACGCGAACTGCGCATGCGCCTGAAGCGCGCCCTCGACGAGATGGGCGTCAAGCTGCCGAGCCTCACGAGCGTCGTGCCGACCGGCTTCGAGGGGGCGACCCGGGTCAAAGGCGCGAAGCCCCCGCGCACGGCGCCCAATGCCGTCGTCGCCGACGCGAGCGTGCCGAGCGGGAAGAAGCCGAAGAACCAGGCTCCCCGCGTCCCGCGGACGAAACCGCCCACCCCGCCGACCGGAGGCACTGCATGACCGAGTTGCAGTCGTTCTACGACCAGGTGGGCGGCAGCGCGACGTTCGAGAAGCTCGTGGCCGAGTTCTACCGCGGCGTCGCCGACGACCCGGTGCTGCGCCCCATGTATCCCGAGGAGGACCTCGGGCCCGCCGCACGGCGCCTGCAGCTCTTCCTCGAGCAGTACTGGGGCGGCCCGACGACCTACGGTGACGAGCGCGGTCACCCGCGGCTGCGAATGCGCCACATGCCGTTCAAGGTCAACCCCGACGCCCGCGACCGCTGGCTCGCCCACATGCGCACGGCCGTCGACTCGCTCGAGCTCCCCCCGCTCGCCGAGGAGACGCTGTGGGACTATCTGCAGCGGGCCGCGTTCGCGATGGTGAACACGTTCGACGACTGATCGACCCACCGCCACCCACCCGAAGCGACGAAGGAGTCACTGTGGCAATCACCCCCAACCCCGATGCGATCGTCGTCGGCGCAGGCCTCTCCGGCCTCGTCGCGGCATCCGAGCTCGTCGACGCCGGCCGCAGGGTCGTGATCGTCGACCAGGAGCCCGAGGCGAGCCTCGGCGGCCAGGCCCACTGGTCGTTCGGCGGCCTCTTCCTCATCGACTCCCCCGAGCAACGGCGCATGGGGGTGAAGGACTCCATCGACCTCGCCCGCCAGGACTGGCTCGGCACGGCGGGATTCGACCGCGAGGAGGACGAGTGGGGCCGTCGGTGGGCCGACGCCTACCTCGAGTTCGCGGCCGGCGAGAAGCGTGCCTGGCTGCACGAGAAGGGCGTCCGCTTCTTCCCCGTCGTGGGCTGGGCCGAGCGCGGCGCGGGCGCCGCGTACGGCCACGGCAACTCGGTGCCCCGCTTCCACATCACCTGGGGCACCGGCCCCGGCGTGCTGGCGCCGTTCATCGCCCGGGTGAAGGCGGGCGAGGCGGCCGGACTCGTCGAGTTCCGGCACCGCCATCGGGTCGACGAGCTCATCGTCGAGTCGGGCGCCGTCGTCGGGGTCCGCGGCGCCGTGCTCGCGCCCGACGAGGCGGCCCGGGGCGAGGCATCCAACCGTGACGAGGTCGGGGAGTTCGAACTGCGCGCCCCCGCCGTCGTCGTCGCATCGGGCGGCATCGGCGGCAACCACGACCTCGTGCGCGCCGCGTGGCCCGAGCGGATGGGCGAGCCGCCCGTCGACCTGCTCTCGGGCGTGCCCGCGCACGTCGACGGACGCATGCTCGGCATCGCCGAGGCGTCGGGGGCGCGGCTCGTCAACGGCGACCGCATGTGGCACTACACCGAGGGCATCACCAACTGGGACCCCGTGTGGCCGCTGCACGGCATCCGCATCCTGCCGGGTCCGTCGTCCCTCTGGTTCGACGCAGAGGGACGCCGGCTGCCGGTACCGCTCTTCCCCGGCTTCGACACACTCGGCACGCTCGAGCACCTCGCCGCGACCGGGCACGCCCACTCGTGGTTCGTGCTCACGCAGAAGATCATCGAGAAGGAGTTCGCGCTCTCGGGCAGCGAGCAGAACCCCGACCTCACCGGCAAGGACCTGAAGCTCCTCGCCCAGCGCGTTCGCGCGGGCGCGCCCGCCCCCGTCGAGGCCTTCAAGCAGCACGGCGCCGACTTCGTCGTCGCCGACACGCTCGACGAATTGTTCGACGGCATGCGCGCCCTCTCCCCCGACGTCGAACTCGACACGGCGAACATCGAGCGCGAGATCGTCGCGCGCGACCGCGAGGTCGACAACGAGTTCTCCAAGGACCTGCAGCTCATCGCCGTCCGCGGCGCGCGCAAGTACCGCGGCGACAAGCTGATCCGGGTGGCGACGCCGCACCGCATCCTCGATCCGGAGGCCGGGCCGCTCATCGCGGTGAAGCTGCACATCCTCACCAGGAAGAGCCTCGGCGGCATCCAGACCGACCTCGACTCGCGCGCCCTCGGCGCGGACGGCGCTCCCGTGCCCGGACTCTACGCGGTCGGCGAGGCCGCCGGTTTCGGCGGCGGCGGCGTGCACGGCTACCGCGCGCTCGAGGGCACGTTCCTGGGCGGATGCCTCTTCACCGGTCGCTCGGCGGGGCGGGCGATCGCTCGGGGCTGAACTCAGGCCTTCAGCGTCCAGGGCTTCCGACGCACGAGCACGTGCCCGCGCCGCGACGTGAGACGCGTCCACGGTCCCGTCTCGAAGAGCCTGACCGGGTCGTCGCCGAGGAATCCCAGGCTGAACGCCGCGAAGGCGGCACCGGTCGGCACGTACTCGAGCCCGTCGACTCCGCGCCCCCACACCTCGGAGCGCACCCGCTGCACGAGCTGCTCGCCGGTGCCCTCCGGGATCGCCTTCGCGACCTCGTCGATACCCGCCCGTGCGGCGGACTCCAGCACCGAGGCATCCGCCTCGCCGAGCGCTCGCCAGCCGCCGCGCGGCGGCGAGATGCCGGCCCAGGTGACGGTGTTCACCTCCGGAGGGCGCGACATCGACACGGGTCGCGACTCGTCGTCGTCGGCGAGCTCCCCGCGGGCGCGCACGATGCGCTCCACGAGCGAGCGCATCGGCACGACCGAGTCGAACTCCTCGTCGTCGGCCAGGGCGAAGGTGCGCAGGCCGAGCACGGTGGGGCTCTCGTCGAGGATGCCGCGCGGGTAGAGGATCGCGGTGTAGACGGCGAGGATTCCGGAGCCCGCGACGAGGCGCACCGACCCGTCTTCGACGCGGCCGGCCCGCTGCAGGTACGTGTGCAGATCGCCGAGCGACAGGCTGTCGGCGAGCGTGAGTCGTTCAACCATCTCCTGTCTAAACTACCAAGTGCACGGGCCCGTTCACGGCGGTCCGGGTTCCACGGCGCCGGCGGCGGCCGCCCACCGACACGGAGGAACGATGAACGGACCGATCGACGGCCTGCTGAGCACGCTCAACCTGACCGACACGGGCGCGCGCACGACGGAGGACATCTTCACGGGCCCGTCGCAGTGGATGCCGCTCGGTCGCGTGTTCGGCGGCCAAGTGCTCGCGCAGTCGATCGTCGCGGCGCTCCGTACCGTGCCGGAGGACCGGAACATCCACTCGATGCACGGCTACTTCCTGCGGCCGGGCGACGTCGCCCATCCGATCACGTTCTCGGTCGACCGGATCCACGACGGCCGTTCGTTCTCGACCCGACGCACCCAGGCGTTCCAGCACGGCGAGCCGATCCTCTCGCTCATCGCTTCGTTCCAGACGGAGGACGGCGGGGTCGAGCACCAGCTCGACATGCCCGACGACCTGCCGGACCCCGAGTCGTTGCCGTCGACGGCCGACGTGCTCGGGGCGGTCGACCACGACGTCGCGCGCTACTGGTCGAGCGAGCGCGCCTTCGACGTGCGGCACGTGCCGTCGCCCGTCTACCTCAGCGTCGAGGGCGAGCGCACGCCCAGGCAGGCCGTGTGGATGAAGGCGTTCGGCCGCCTGCCCGACGATCCGAAGCAGCATCGGGCCGCGCTCGCGTACGCGAGCGACTACTCGATCCTCGAACCGGTGCTGCGCGCGCACGGCGTCGCGTGGGCCACCCCCGGGCTCAAGGTCGCGAGCCTCGATCATGCGATGTGGTGGCACCGGGACGCCCGCGTCGACGAGTGGCTGCTCTACGTGCAGGAGTCGCCGTCGGCGAGCGGCGGTCGCGGCCTCTCGCTCGGTCGCATCTACACGCGCGACGGGCTGCTCGTGGCGAGCGTCGCCCAGGAGGGCATGGTGCGGGTACCGCACTCCGAACACTTCTCCTGACCGGAGCCGTCGCAATCCCGTCGCCCGAGGCTCGGATAGCCCAGAATGGGGGCAGGGGCGCGGTCGGGCGCCCGACGCGGACGAAGGAGTTCGGCGATGACGGCTTCCCACGATCTCACGCGACGCGCGGCGCTCACGTTCGGCACGGCCGGCGCCCTCGCCCTCGCGGGCTGCGCGGATGTCTCCGGCGACGGCTCGAACGACGACGCGAACTCGTCTCCCATCGCCCCCGACGACACGGCGTCGGCTGAGCCGCCGGCGGCCGGCGAAGCGGTCGCGGCGACCGCCGACGTGCCGGTCGGCGGCAGCATCGACGCGAAGCTCGGCAGCGATCCAGTCCTGGTGGCGCAGCCCAGCGAGGGCGAGTTCGTCGCATACAGTGCCATCTGCACGCACCAGCAGTGCGTCGTCGCGGCGGCGGGCGCGGAGTTCCACTGCCCCTGCCACGGTTCGATCTACGATGCCGCGACCGGCGAGGTGCTCGCCGGACCGGCACCCGAACCGCTGAGCCCCATCGCGGTCACCGTCGCCGGCGACCAGGTCGTCACGGCCTCCTGAGATGGACTACGAATTCGCCGGCCTGCCGGCGCACGTGCTGCTCGTGCACGCGGTGATCGTGCTGACGCCACTCGTGGGGCTCCTGCTCGTCGTGATCGCCGCGTGGCCCAGCGCCCGCCGAGTGCTCTGGCTGCCGGCGCTCGTCGGCGCCGTCGGAGTGCTCGTGCTCGGCCTGCTCACCGTCGAGGCCGGAAAGTGGCTCGAAGTACGGGTTCCGCCGGCGCCGCTCATCCAGCAGCACACCGCGATCGGCGAGGATCTGACGCCCTGGCTCATCTCGATGCTCGTCGTGGCCGTCGCGATCGCCGCGTGGGCGATCGTCGAGCGCAGGTCGGCTTCACGCTCGACGGGAGGCACCGGCGTCGCGTCGCCGTCGCACGGTGTCACGATCGCCGCCGGTGCGATGTTGACGCTCGCCGCGCTGACCGTCGCGATCGGCTCGACCTGGAAGCTCGTTCAGATCGGCGAGGCCGGCAGTCGCGCCGTGTGGGAGGGCTCGTTCAGCGACGAGCCGGTCGAGCGCTGACGGCACGCCCGCTCGGCGATGCTTTCGCGCACGGCATCAGCGACGCGGGCGGACCCGTTGGGCGGCTCAGCGCCGCCGGAACTCGATCGTCGGCTCGAGATAGGGCTCCCACGCCGCACGCTCCGACTCGCTCATGCGCCGCGGTCGCTCGGTCGCCGCGTCGACGAGCACGATCGTCGTCACGGCACGCGTGTAGAGCGCCCGCGGTTCGGCGCCCGCCGGCGAGTACACCTCGTAGCAGACGTCGAGACTCGCCCCGCCCATGTGCCCGATCCAGAGCTCGATGTCGAGGGGCAGGCGCTGGTACGGGATCGGCGCAAGGTACTCGACCTCCTGCCGGGCGATCAGCGTGATCGTGGCCGCTCCGGGCGTGGCGTCGAGCACGGCCGTCGACGCGCCGACCGCATGTTCGGCGGTGCCGTCTTCGTTCACCCAGAACGCCTGGATGCGAGCCTCCTCGAGGAGGCTCAGCATCCGGGCGTTGTTCACGTGCCCGTAGGCGTCGAGGTCGCTCCAGCGGAGCGGTGTCGGCACGTGCAGGCGCATGTCAGTCTCTCGTGAGCTTGCGGTAGGTGGACCGGTGCGGCTTCGCCGCGTCGGCGCCGAGCCGTTCGACCTTGTTGGCCTCGTAGGCCTCGAAGTTGCCCTCGAACCAGTACCAGTTCGACGGGTTCTCGTCGGTGCCCTCGTAGGCCAGGATGTGCGTGGCGATGCGGTCGAGGAACCACCGGTCGTGGGTGATCACGACGGCGCAACCGGGGAACTCGAGGAGCGCGTTCTCGAGGCTCGAGAGCGTCTCGACGTCGAGGTCGTTCGTCGGCTCGTCGAGCAGCAGCAGGTTGCCGCCCTGCTTCAGGGTGAGCGCCAGGTTCAGGCGGTTGCGCTCGCCTCCTGAGAGGATGCCGGCCCGTTTCTGCTGGTCGGGCCCCTTGAAGCCGAACGTCGACACGTACGCGCGACTGGGCACCTCGGTCTTGCCGACCTGGATGTAGTCGAGCCCGTCGGAGACGACCTCCCACAGCGACTTGTTCGGGTCGATGCCGCCGCGGGTCTGGTCGACGTACGAGATCTGCACGGTCTCGCCGATCTTCACCGATCCGTCGTCGGCCGGCTCGAGGCCGACGATCGTCTTGAAGAGCGTGGTCTTGCCGACGCCGTTCGGGCCGATGATTCCGACGATGCCGTTGCGCGGCAGCGAGAAGCTGAGACCGTCGATCAGGACGCGATCGCCGAAGCCCTTCTTGAGGTTCTTGACCTCGAGCACCACGTCGCCGAGGCGCGGACCCGCCGGGATCTGGATCTCCTCGAAGTCGAGCTTGCGCGTGCGCTCCGCCTCCGAGGCCATCTCCTCGTAGCGCGCGAGTCGCGCCTTCGACTTCGCCTGCCGGCCCTTCGCGTTCGAGCGGACCCACTCGAGCTCTTCCTTCAGGCGCTTCGCGAGCTTGGCGTCCTTCTTGCCCTGGACGGTGAGGCGCTCCTGCTTCTTCTCGAGGTAGGTGGAGTAGTTGCCCTCGTACGGGTAGAGCCGGCCGCGATCGACCTCGCAGATCCATTCCGCGACGTGGTCGAGGAAGTACCGGTCGTGGGTGACGGCGAGCACGGCACCGGGGTACTTGGCGAGGTGCTGCTCGAGCCAGAGCACGCTCTCGGCGTCGAGGTGGTTGGTGGGCTCGTCGAGGAGCAGCAGGTCGGGCTTCTGAAGCAGCAGCTTGCAGAGCGCGACACGGCGCTTCTCGCCGCCCGAGAGCACCGAGACCAGTTCGTCGCCCGGCGGGCAGCGCAGGGCGTCCATGGCCTGCTCGAGCTGCGAGTCGAGGTCCCAGGCGTCGGCCGCGTCGATCTCTTCCTGGAGGGAGCCCATCTCGGCGAGCAGCGCATCGAAGTCGGCGTCGGGCTCGGCCATGAGCAGCGAGATCTCGTTGAAGCGGTCGAGCTTCGCCTTGATCGGACCCACGCCCTGCTGCACGTTCTCGAGCACGGTCTTCGACTCGTCGAGCTCGGGCTCCTGCATGAGGATGCCGACCGAGTACCCGGGGCTCAGCTTCGCCTCGCCGTTCGACGGCTGGTCGAGACCGGCCATGATCTTGAGGATCGTCGACTTTCCGGCGCCGTTCGGGCCGACCACGCCGATCTTCGCCCCGGGGAGGAACGCCATCGTCACGTCGTCGAGGATGACCTTGTCGCCGACCGCCTTGCGGGCGCGCACCATCGAGTAAATGTATTCAGCCAAGACTTTCCCTCACAGCGTTCGGCGGCCGCCGAGCACGGGCCGCCGCATGTCGGCTACCAGTCTATGGGGCGCGTCTGCCCGATGAGGCAGCCGCCGGTGCCGAGCGCCGGACGCACCGCACCGTGATATCCGCCGGACTTCGGGCCGTACTGTCCGACGAGGCACTCGTCCTGGAAGAGCACGGCGAACTGGATCGAGTCAGCCTGATCACCCTGAGTCGTCTCGTCGGAGGTCACCTGCATCGCCGCCTTGTCGAAGCCTGCGGCGACGAGCGCGTCGATGAAGTCGCGACCGCCGGCTGCGGCGTTCGCGGCGACGACGGCGGTGTTCACCGAGTTGAAGAAGTCGAGGTTCTCGCCGGCCGAGAGCTCGGGCCGGAGGGTGGGCGGAGCGGCGGGATCGGTGGTACCCGGCGCGGATGCCGACGGGTCGGCGGACTGGGACGACTGCGGAGTGGGCGGGCCGCCGAACAGCGTGCAACCCGCGAGCGACAACGTCGTCGTCGTCGCGGCGAGCGCGAGCATCACCGTCGTTCCGAACCGCCGTGCCATGCTTCCCCTCACCGCGGTGTCGACCGCCCGAGCCGAGTCTATTGGGTCGCTCGGGCCCGGACGGTCGAGGGCCGGTCAGTCGCTCACCGCCGCGGTGTACACAGCCCGCCCGGCATCGTCGGCCTCCAGTTCATCGTCGAGGTCGTCGCCGACCACGGCGTCACCGTCGGCGAACGGTGCACCGTCGTCGAAGCCCGTCGAGCCCCCGCTCGCGAGTCCCGACCAGTCCGTGCCGCCGCCGAGCCCCGAGAGATCGGCCCGCTCCCCCTGCTCGCCGAGCCCGTCGGGCGAGGCGGCCTCGCCGATCGGGTCGTGCTCGGCGGGCTTCGCCTCCGACTGCATCCGGGCGTAGGTCGAGACGCACCAGGCCATGTCGTGCCCGATCGAGTCGGCGTCGATCTCGACCGACTTCCCGGACTTCGTGCCGGTCTCCCATGCCCGCACCCGCAGTCGTCCCTGCACGATGACGTGCTGGCCCTTGCGCACCGACAGGCTCGCGTTGCGGGCGAGCTGCCGGAAGGCCGAGACGGAGAACCAGTTGGTCTCGGCGTTCTCCCATGTGCCCTTCGCACGGTCGAAGTATCGCCGCGTCGACGCGAGACGGAACGTCGTGATGACGAGGCCGTCGCCCGTCACCTTCTGGATGGGATCGGTGCCGACGATGCCGGTCACCGTGATGCTGTCGGTCATTTGCACTCCTCGTTCGGACGCCGTCGCGAGTCGACGGCTCGTGGTCCCGGAGCGGCCTCGTGCCGGACACCGCCCCGGAACCACGTGGACCCACGATCGCGCCGACATCGAGTCATCCGCCGGGGTTCTCGCCGAATGTGGGTTCTCCACGCTGATCGGCACTTGTCGAGGAGGAGTCGCGACCGCGCGATGTCGGAGGCTCGGGATACCGTCGCATCGACCACCTGCAGGGCCGGCTGCGCGATCGAGAAGGAGCCTCATGACGACCATCGCCGCCCGCCTGCGCGAGTCGTTCCCCGTCGCCGTTCCCGGCCTCGTCATCGTGCCCGCCGCACCCGATCTGTGGAGGGTCGCGCGCCCGGGTGGTGCCGTACTCGGCCACGTCGAACGCCGCGGCGACGGCGACGGCGTTCGGTTCGCCGCTCGCCGCTACGTTCCCGGAGGTCGCCCGCCAGTCCAACTGGGAGAATTCTGGTCGGCCGAGGCGGCCATCGAGCTCTTCCGGTGAGCACGTCCCGATCCCGGCCACGCCGTCGGCACGCGGCCGCACCGCGCGCCGGCCGCAGTAGCCTACGGCCATGCAGTGGTGGAACGACTTCATCTCCTGGCTGACCTCGAGCTCGTCGCAGTCGGCGGTCTTCGCCGCCGGCGTGCTGTTCGTCGCGGTGCTCGCGTCCGGCCTCCTCGCGGCGTGGATCTCGACCGCCGCCGTCCGACGCGTCGTCGCGCAGCGCGACAGAGAAGCGAGGGTCGCGGCGATCGCCGCCCTCGTCGACGCGGCCACCGAGGCCTCCGTCTGGAACTCGCTCACCCCGCACGAGCAGGTGCTGGCCGACCGTACCGTCGGCCAGGCCGACATCGTGGTCCGACTCCTGCCGATCCGCGGCTCGGACGTCGCGGCGAACTGGGCGGCGCACCAGCTGCACGAGCTCAAGCGCGCCTCGGCGACGTTCGGCTATCAGCTCGACCCCGCCGTCGTGGAGTTCCGCGACCGACTCCTCGAGTGGCAGCGTCACCCGGGCCGCACTCGTCGGCAGTTCCAGAACGACCTGGATCGCTGGCGAACGCAGCGCCAGGAGCCCGATCAGGGCATGATCGACGCGCAGGACACCTGGGTCGCCGAGCAGCACCACGATCGGTATCGCGACGTCGCCGGGACGGCCGACGCCTCGACCGCGCCCACCCAGACCTTCGCGTCCGAGTCCGCAGCGCCGGCGACCGCCGCGCTGCCCGAGACCGAACCGCAGCGCTGAGCCGACGCGCCGGTCAGCGCCACCATTCGTCGAACATCGACGCCGGGACGGTGCGCTTGTGGCGCGTCTGCAAGTACCGCGCCTCGATCCGATCGGCGATCTCGTCGTCGATCGCCTCACCCTCGAGGTACGCGTCGAGATCCTCGTAGCGGAGCCCCAGGTTCGCCTCGTCGGCCTGTCCGGGATCACCGTCCAGGAGGTCGGCGGTCGGCACCTTGAGATACAACCGCTCGGGCGCCCCGAGTTCCTCGAGCAACGCACGGCCCTGCCGCTTGGTCAGGCCCGTGAGCGGCACCAGGTCGACTCCGCCGTCGCCGAACTTCGTGAAGAAGCCCGTGACCGCCTCCGCGGCGTGATCGGTGCCGACGACCAGCAGACCGCCCTCACCCGCGAGCGCGTACTGCGCGACCATGCGCATGCGAGCCTTCACGTTGCCCTTGCCGAAATCGCTGAGCGCACGAGCGGTCGCGGTCGCGAACTCGGACGCGATCCCGTCGACGCCGTCCTTGATGTCGAAGACGACGGTCTCCTGCGGGGCGATGAACGTCAGCGCGAGTTGCGCGTCGTCCTCGTCGCGCTGGACGCCGTACGGCAGGCGCACCGCGATGAACCGCGCGTCGACGCCCTCGTCGACGAGTTCGGCCACCGCCATCCTGCAGAGCCGGCCGGCGAGCGTCGAGTCCTGCCCGCCGCTGATGCCGAGCACGTATCCACGCGCGTGCGACGCGGTCAGGTACTCCTTCAGGAAGTCGACGCGACGACGCACCTCTGCGGCGGGGTCGATCCGCGGGCTGACGTTGAGCTCGGCGATGATTCGCGCCTGGAGATCTCGCATGCCCCGACGATACCGCCGTCATGTTTCGGCGAGGAAACGCGCGCGCTCCACTAGCATCGCGGCAGGAGACTCACCCGCTCAGGAGGTCACGTGGAGTACTCGATCAGCACGATGGTGCTCGTGCCGGCGATCGCGGTCGCCGCACCGCTCATCGTCCGCGGACTCGGGCGATGGGTCGCGATTCCGCTCGTCGTGTTCGAGATCGTGCTCGGGCTGATCGTCGGCCCGTCGGTGCTCGGCTGGGTCGTGCCCGAGGAATTCATGGGCATGCTCGCGGAGTTCGGCCTCGCGACGCTGTTCTTCCTCGCCGGCAACGAGATCGACTTCAGGGCGGTTCGCGGGCGCCCGCTCAGTCGCGCGGCGATCGGGTGGATCATCTCGCTCGCGGCGGGCATCAGCATCGCGGTGCTGTTCGCCCCCGACCTTCCCGCCGCCGGGTTCATCGGCATCGCGCTGACCTCCACGGCGCTGGGAACGCTCATGCCCGTTCTCCGCGACTCGGGCGACCTGACCACGCCGTTCGGCCTCTCGGTCCTCGCGATCGGCGCGGTCGGCGAGTTCGGACCGCTCCTCGCGATCTCGCTGTTCCTCAGCGGGCGCTCGCCGCTCATCGCCGCGGTCGTGCTGGTCGTGTTCGCCGTCGTCGCCGGCATCGCGATCTGGCTCGCGGCGAAGGGGTACGGCAAGCGCATGCATGCCATGATCACGTCGACGCTCCACACGAGCGGGCAGTTCGCGGTGCGACTCGTCATTTTCATCCTGCTCGCGCTCGTCGCGCTCAGCATCGTGCTCGATCTCGACATGCTGCTCGGCGCATTCACGGCGGGCGTGCTCTACCGGCTGCTGCTGAACGGGGCTCCGGAACGCGACGCCGAAGCGATCGAGTCGAAACTCGAGGCGGTCGGCTACGGCTTCCTGGTGCCCGTGTTCTTCATCAACACCGGCATCACCTTCGACCTCGAGGCCCTCTTCGCCGACGGCAGGACGACGGCCATGCTGCCGATCTTCCTCCTCCTGATGCTCGTCGTACGCGGCATTCCCTCGATGCTCGCGGCACCGGCCGGATCGAGCCGGCGCGACCTCGCCGCGACCGCGTTGTTCGGTGCCACGGGGCTTCCGATCATCGTCGCGGTCACGGCGATCGGCGTCGATGCCGGCGACCTCTCGAGCGGCACGGCCGCCGCGCTCGTCGGCGCCGGCATGCTCTCGGTGCTGCTGTTCCCGCTCATCGCCCTCCTGGTCCGGCGTCGCGGCGGCGCGTCGCGCGATCGCGCCGTGACCGACGACGTGCACGTGCCGACCGAGGGCTGATCGCCCTCGGCGGGTATGCTTGCCACGACCGCCCCCGTAGCTCAGCGGATAGAGCAGGAGCCTTCTAATCTCTTGGTCGCAGGTTCAATTCCTGCCGGGGGCACCGACGACGCGGATGCCGCGTCGAACACGCTGTCGGCGCCTCCGGTTAGACTCGCCGCATGGCTTCTTCGAGCGACAGACTGGTCTGGATCGACTGCGAGATGACCGGACTCGACCTCGAAGTCGATGAGCTGGTCGAGATCGCCGTCGTCATCACCGACTACGACCTCCGCCCCGTCGACGGTGGGCTCAGCATCGTCATCAAGCCCGACGCGAGCGCACTCGAGTCGATGGGCGAGTTCGTGCGGCAGATGCACACCACCTCGGGGCTCATCGAGGAGATCCCCAACGGCGTCTCCGTCGCAGAGGCCGAGTACCAGGTGCTCGAGTACGTGCTGAAGCACGTGCCCGACGAGCAGAAGGCGCCGCTCGCCGGCAACTCGATCGGCACCGATCGCGCATTCCTCACGAAGTACATGCCCCGACTCGATGCACACCTGCACTACCGCAACGTCGACGTCTCGTCGATCAAGGAGCTGGCCAAGCGCTGGTTCCCGCGCGCGTACTTCAACTCCCCCGCGAAGAACGGCGGTCACCGCGCTCTGGCCGACATCCTCGAGTCGATCCGCGAGCTGCACTACTACCGCCGCGCCGTCTTCGTCGCCGACCCGGGCCCGGCCAGTCACGAACTGCAGGCGCTCGCCGCCGAAGTGGTGGCCGAGTTCGAGCAGGGCTCCAACGTGTAGTAGGCTCTATCCGTTGTCCTGATCGCCCCGGCGGTCGACACATGGTGGGTATAGCTCAGTTGGTAGAGCGCCTGGTTGTGGTCCAGGAGGTCGCGGGTTCAAGCCCCGTTACTCACCCCAAGCGGTGTGCGAAGCGCGGGTCCGGAAACGGCCCGCGCTTCGTGTATCAGCCCTCTGGACGGACGGATGGGAGAGGCCGTGGAACTCGATGCCGAAGCGTTCGAAGCCCTCGTCGTCGATGAGCTCGACCAACTGCCCGACGACATGATCGACGGGCTCGAGAACGTCGTCTTCGTCGTCGAGGACCGCCCGGAGGACGGCTCGCTCGACCTGCTCGGCCTCTACGACGGCTGGGCGCTGACCGAGCGCGACCGCTACGGATTCGGCGAGATGCCCGACCGGATCATCCTCTACCGCGAACCGCTGCTTGCGATCTGCGACGACGAAGACGAGCTCCGTGAGGAGATCCACGTCACCCTCGTGCACGAGATCGCCCACTTCTACGGCATCGACGACGACCGCTTGCACGAACTGGGCTGGGCGTGAGCTCGGCCGAGATACCCTGAACGTCATGAGTCTGTCGCCCGGCCGCATCGTCGGCATCGCCATCGGCGCCGTCGCGATCCTCGCGGTCGGCGTCTACGGCCCCGCCATGCTGCTCGGTCCCCTGCCGGAGGCGGAGGTCCACGTCAGCGCGGCGGGCGAGGGCGCCGCCGGGAAGCCCGAGCCGATCGTGCTGCCCGAGAGCGGAGCGAGTGCCGTCGCGCTCGTCGACGAGGACGGCAGCGCCTCGATGCTCGCGACCGCCGGCGAGACCGGTGTGGTCCCCATCGGCGGCGCCGCGAAGCTCGTGACCGTGCTGGCGACCCTCGACTCGCTGCCGTTGCCCGACGACGGACCCGGCCCCGCGATCAAGATCGGCCCCGCCGACTACACCGACTACCTCGATCACTCGAAGGCCGGCAACCGCACGCTGCAGGTCTCGCCCGGAGACAGCTGGTCGGAACGCGACGTCGTTCGAGCGGTGCTCTTCGCCTCGAGCAACAACCACGCCGACACGCTCGCCCGATGGGCGTTCGGCAGTGTCGACGGATACGTCGACGAAGCGAACGCGTGGCTCGAGGCACAGGGCTTCGAGTCGACGCGAGTGGCCGATGCGACGGGCCTCTCGGCCGACAACGTCGGTACGGCTGAAGAGCTCGCGCGGCTCGCCGCAATGACGCTCGCGAACCCGCAGCTCGCGGCCCTCGTCGCCGATCCCGAGCGCAGCGACCCGACCTCGCGCAACGTCCCCGACGTCATCGACCACCTCGGCGACGAGGGCGTTCGGGCACTCTCGCGCAGTTACACCGACGAAGCAGGCGTCTGCTTCATCTTCACGGCCACCGTTCCCGGGGCCGACGACGAGCCGCAGCGCATCGTGGGAGCGATGACGACCATGCCGGACTACGAGACGCTCGACCCTGCCGTGGTCGAGGCGTTCACGTCGGTCGCGGCATCCGCGGCGCCCGTCACCGTCATCGCCGAGGGCGCCCGCTACGGCACGGTCGAGACCGCATGGGGCGATGAAGCCGACCTCATCGCCCGCACCGAGCGGACCGACGCCGCCTGGGGCAGCGACCCGGGCGAGGCATCCGTCGCCGTCGAACCGTTCACGACGGCGCGTGCCGGGCGCGCGGTCGGTACCGTGACCGTGCCGACCGCGAACGGCGACATCGGCAGTGAACTCGAGCTCTCCGCCGACATCGACGACCCGGGGCCGCTCTGGCGGCTCGCGAACCCGTTCGTGCTGATCGACGCGTTCGTCAACGGCCGATCGGGCTGAGCGAGCGCGTCATCCGCCGTCGACGGCGACGCCGGCCGGTTCAGTCGTTCTCGTCGTCGGACTCCACCGGATCGGAGTCGTCGGCGTCGAAGCTGAAGCGAACGCGCAGCTGGCCGCCCATCTCGCGCTCGTCGACGGCGTTGTACCAGAACAGCGACTCCAGCCCGTCGACCGCGGCGACCATGCCGACGCGCTTCTCGGGCTTGCCCCCGACGAGGGCGCGATGGTCGAACTCGCCCTCGAGCGGTCCGTCGATGAACTCTGCGACGTACTGGGCGCCGACCGAATCTGCACTCATAGCACTACCGTAGCCCCCGGGCTCCGCACTCGGGCAGTTCGACGACCAGGTCGGCCGAACCCAGTGGGTCGGTACGGTACACGTATCGGCGCCACTCGGTCTCCCAGAGGTCCCAGAACGGGTCGAAGCCCCCCGCATCGCGCTCGAGCGCACGGCGCTTCCGCGTCGCCTGCGCCGCTCGCACCCACACCCTGACCACCCCGGTGCGACCCGCTGTCGCCTCGAAGGCACCGCAGCCCTCGACGATGAGCGGCCGACCCGGGAGGACGGTGACGGAGGCCGCCGGCCGATTCCGCGCCCAGTCCCACCCGCGCCATCCGCCCGGCACGCCGCGCGCGAGCGGGGCGAGCAGAGTTCGTTCGAGCGATCCGGAGGCGGTCGCGAGCCCCCGCCAGCCGGGATAGATCGCATCGAGCCGGACGAGTCGGGGGGACGCCCCCGCACGCCACGACCGCGCGATCGCATCGGCGAGCGTCGACTTGCCGGCACCGCTCGGGCCGTCGATCGCGATGAGCGGCCACGCCGCGCTCGCCTGACGCTGCCGTGCCGCGACCAGTACCCTGGCGACGGCCGCCGCCTCGCTCACGACCACACCGGATGGAAGGTGCCCGCCGCGATCGCGGCGCCGATGGCCGCCACCGCGATGGCGAACGCGATCGCGATCAGTACCCAGTCGCTCCAGCCGATCGTCGACGCCCTGGCCCAGGTGCGCGGCCGATCGCTCCCGAACCCTCGAGCCTCCATCGCGGTCGCGAGCTTCGACCCCCGGCGGATCGCGAGCACGAGCAGGGCGAACGCCATGGTCGCGAACCGCCGCACCACGCCCGTGTCGCCGATCCCTCTCGCGCGACGGCTGAGCGCCATCGCGTGCCAGTCCTCGATGAAGAGCCCGACGAGCCGGGCGCCCGCGAGTGCGCCGAGCACGAAGCGACTCGGGAGCCGCCACACCTGCGCGAGACCATCCGCGAGCTCGGTCGGATCGACCCGCATGAAGAGCAGCACCGCGGGCAGGCCGACCGCGAGCACTCGAACGGTCACCGCGATCGCGAGCTCGATCGAGCCGTCGGTGATGCGCGCGAGCCAGAAGCTCCAGTACTCCTCACCCGACGGACGGCCGTACAGGAGCATGCTGATGCCGGCGATCGGCGCGGCGATGAGGATCGGCCAGGCCCGTCGGACGAGCATCCGGGGGCGCACGCCCGCGGCCATGAAGAGCACGAGCTCGATGACGAGTGCGGTCGCGGCGCTCACCCAGTCGACGGTGAGCAGCAGCGGGGCGGTGAGCAGCATCGCCGCGGCGAGCTTCGTCACGGGGTTGACTCGATCGATGAACCGGAGTCGGGGAGCGTCGACGGCTCCGGAGGCGACGGCACTCATGCGAACGCCCGGGTGTTCGTCGGCTCCAGGCGGATGCCGCGGTCGCCCAGGGCTGCGATGTACGCGGCGTCGTGGGTGACCGACAACAGCGTGAGGCCCTCGTCGACGAGTTCGCGCAGCAGCGCGGTCAGCTCGAGCCAGGTGATCCGGTCCTGGCCGAACGTCGGTTCGTCGAGGACGAGCACCGAGGGCCGGGCTGCAAGGACGGCAGCGACGGACAACCGGCGCTTCTCGCCGCCCGACAGGGTGAACGGATTCGCCAAGGCGATGCGGTCGAGCCGCAGGCGCGCCAACAGGTCTTCGACGCGAGCGGCCGTCTCGCGGTCGCCGAGCCGGAGCGCCCGCGGCGCCACCTCGAGCTCGGCGCGCACGCTGGACGTGACGAACTGGTGCTCGGGCTCCTGGAACACGGTTCCGATGCGCGTCAGCAGGTCGCGGGAGCGCCAGCCGATCGGGTCGCCTCGAAGCCCTGCTGACAACGACGCGGATGCCTCGACCCGACCGTCGAGCGGGCGCAGGAGGCCGCCCAGGGTCAGGGCGAGGGTCGACTTGCCGGCACCGTTCGGGCCGGTCAGCACCGTGCTGGTGCCACGCGGAAGCTCGACGTCGAGTCCGCGCTGGACGATGTCGCGCGGACGACGGCCGACCGCGAGTCCGTTCGCGGTGAGCAACGGCTCGGTCGGCTCGTCCACGGCGACTCGACGGCGAGGGGCCGTGGGGCCGTGGCCGCCGGGAACCCATACGCCCGCGGCGAGGAGCGCCGCGCGTTGACGCGAGAGCACGACGTCGGGGGGCCCGTCGGCCATGAGACGCCCGTCGAGCCCGAGAACGACGACGCGGTCGACGAGATCGGCCCACACCTCGACGCGGTGCTCGACGACGACGAGTGTCGAGCCATGCCGATCGAGTACCCGCTCGACCGCCGCCCTGACCTCTCGGACCCCGTCGGGGTCGAGATTCGCGGTGGGCTCGTCGAGCAGCAGCAGCCCCGGGCGCATCGCGAGGGCGCCCGCGAGGGCGAGCCGTTGCTTCTGCCCGCCCGACAGCGCCGAGCTCGGATGGTCGATCGCCACGTCGAGACCCACCTCGTCGAGCGATTCGCGCACCCGACGCCAGATCTCGTCGCGAGGGACACCGAGGTTCTCGCATCCGAACGCGACGTCGTCGCCCACCCGTGCGAGGATCACCTGCGAGTCGGGATCCTGCAGCACGAGCCCCGAACGCCCCCGCACCCGCGCCGGCTCGGCTCCGTCGACCAGGAGCTCGCCGACGGCCTCGCCCTCGTCGTCACCGCCGTGCACACCGGCCATGGCGTGCAGCAGGGTCGACTTGCCGGCGCCGCTCGGCCCGAGCAGGAGCACCCGCTCGCCCGGCTCGATGCGGAGGTCGATCCCCTCGAGCGCGGGGCGGAGCCGGGAGGCGTGACGCCAACCCCAGCCGCGCACGTCCACGGCGGCCGGGGTCGGCGAAGATGCGGTGTTCGCCACGTCAGACCCGTCGGGTCGCTTCCTGTCCCGCCGCGAACCGGCTGAGCGCGCCCGTCGCGGCGAGCGCGCGAACGAGCAGCCACCCGAGCACTCCGGCGAGCACCGCGCCCGAGACGACGACCGTGCAGAAGTAGAGCGTCAGGAACTCGGCCGACTTCTGCAGGTTTCCCGAGGTGAACAGCTCGAGCGTCCACGCGCCGGCGCCCGCGGCCGCACCGGCGAGGATCGCCTGGAGGAGCCCGAAGCGACGGTAGAGGAAGATCGCGAAGACGAGCTCGGCGCCGATGCCCTGCGCGAGACCCGACCAGATGGTCTCGACGCCCCACTGGTTGCCGACGATCGCGGAGACCATGGCCGCGACGAGCTCGACGAAGAGGGCGGCGCCGGGCTTGCGGATGATGAGGCCGCCGAGCACACCGCCGATGAGCCAGATGCCGACGGCGATGCCGCCGAGTCCGGGGGTCACTGCGTCGGCAGCCACGAACCAGGCGTAGCCGATGTTGTTCCAGAACAGGAACAGCAGCCCCGTCGCCACGGCGACGACCGAGGCGACGACGATGTCGACGACACGCCAGCGGAGATTGCGCGCCGGCGCGGCACCGGTCGTGGAGGCGGTGGGGGTTGGTGCGGATGCGTGCACTGTCGTGCCCTTTCGTTCGGTGGAAAGAGGCACGGGATGTTGAGATCGATTGCCCTCCCTGCGCTGGCATGACCCAGATCAGGTTCGACGGTCGAAGGTTGAGAACCTTCCTCTCAGCCCGGCTCACCGGACTCCCGTGTTCATCGACGAGTATACGCAGGCCACGACCGCATGACGCCGCGCGACGGACGAGCGGCGCGGTCGCCCGTCGAGCCGCGCCCCGCCTTCAGGACCGCGTCAGTGCTTGAGCGCGCGGATGACGGCGCGGAGCGCCTTGCCCGTCACCCAGATGAGCGGGGTCGCGACGAGGAGGAGACCGATGAGGTTCGGTTCGAAGCGGACGTCGCCGCCACGGCCGACGTATGCGCCGAGCGGAATGGAGAGCCCACCGCCACCGCCGCCGCCGGCCTGGTCGCCGCCGGAGTCGCTGCCGCTGCCCGCCCCGAACCCGTAGTACCCGAGCGCGACGGGGACGACCTTGGTGCCGTCGAGATCGACGGGTTCGCCGTACGAGGTCTTCACGCCCACGCCGGCGACGGTCTCTGCGAGTTCGAGCACGAGATCAGCCATGACCGCCACGCTACCCGCCGAACTGCGTTCGATCCACCCCCGCCCGGCCTTCGGCCGCCTCGGCGGCGTCCGCCGCGTCGCGCGATGCGCCCGCTGCGTCGAGGGGCCGACGTCGCATGGACTCGACGCGCGCCGCGGCTTCGCCGGGTCGGACGAGCGCGGCCGGTCGCACCGCACCGCGTCCGAACCGGGCCGTCACCTCGTCGACGGCCCGCTCGGCCCCGCGCCACTCCTCATCGGGGTCCCAGAGGGCGGCCCCGCCGCCGGAGGGACGCAGCTGCTCGGCGCGCACCCCGATCAGGCGAATCCGGGCGCCGTCGCCGACGAGCTCGCCGAGCGCGGCCGACGCCTCGTCGTAGATGCGGCGGGCGACGTCGGTCGGCTCACCGAGCGTGCGCGAACGGGTGACGGTGCGGAAGTCGCCGTAGCGCAGCTTCAGCACGACCGTGCGCCCCACGACGCCCGCACGGCGCAGCCGGACCGCGACGTCGTCCGAGAGTCGCAGCAGCTCGCGGCGGATCTGCGTCGGATCGGTGAGGTCGTGGCCGAAGGTGACCTCATGTCCGATGCTCTTCTCCGAACGGGCGGTCTCGACGTCGCGCGGGTCGATGCCGTTGGCGAGCCTCGTCAGACGTGACGCGAGCGCCGGCCCGACGGCGCGCTGGAGGGCATCGGCCGGCATCTCCGCCACGTCGCCGACCGTGCGGAGTCCGAGCCGCGTCAGCGACTCCTCGGTGACGCGCCCGACACCCCAGAGCGCCGACACCGGGAGCGGATGCAGGAATGCGAGGGTCTCGGCGGCGGGCACGACGAGCATGCCATCGGGCTTCGCACGACTCGACGCCACCTTCGCCACGTACTTCGTCGCGGCGACGCCGATGGAGCAGGTGAGGCCGGTCTCGGAGCGGACGCGTTCACGAATCGCCCACGCGATCTCCGCCGGGCTGCCGTGGAGCCGACGAGCACCGGACACGTCGAGGAAGGCCTCGTCGATCGAGAGGGGTTCGACGAGCGGTGTGACCTCCTCGAAGATCTTCATGACCTGCTTCGAGTAGCGCGAGTAGCTCGCGTAGTCGCCCCGGAGCACGATCGCGTTCGGGCAGCGCTGCAACGCCACCGACATCGGCATCGCCGAGTTGACGCCGTACCGGCGGGCCTCGTAGCTCGCTGCCGAGACCACGCCGCGGCCGGCGGTGCCGCCCACGAGCACGGGCTTGCCACGGAGCTCGGGGCGGCGCAGGAGTTCGACCGAGACGAAGAACGCGTCCATGTCGACGTGCAGGATCGGGGTGGCCGAATCGTCGACCGGTCCAGTCGTGACCTGGCGCGACGAGCCGTCCTGCTTGCTCATGTTGCGACTCTATCCCGGTCCGCCGACGTCGCCCGGCCGACCGGAGTCATGCCGGACGGCGGCGAGCCCGACGCACGACGAAGACGGCGCCGGGCCTCAGAACCCGAAGTCGCCGCCGCCGAAGTCTCCCCCGCCGAAGTCGCCGCCGAATCCGCCGAAGTCGCCACCGGTGTCACCCCCGGCTTCGACCGAGCCGGCATCCGCGCCGGCATCGGCGCCCCCGGCGTCGAACGATGCGGGGTCGGGCAGGATCGCATCGGCGATCGCCGTGCCGACGACGACACCCGCGATCGAGCCGAGGAGCGAGCCGCCGAACATCTGGCCGAACGACGGTCCGGGTCGCCCCGCACCCTGCGGGCCGCCCTGCGCGCCGGCGTTCGAGAACGCGCGCTCCATGCTCCCCGGCGCCCGCAGCTCCTGGCGGGTGGCGGCCCGGGCGAGGGCGCTCGGGTCGTCGGAGACGAGCCGCTCCCCTGCCGGCGCCTGGTCGGCGAGGGCCCGGTAGACCTGCTGGCGCTGCTCGGGCGTCAACTTCGCGAACGCCTCCGCGTGCACCTGCTCGATCGCCTCCGGCGGTGCGGTGCGCAGCAGGTAGCGGTAGCGCTCGATCGCGAGCTCGTCGGGCGTGAGCCCGCGCCCGGGCGCGGGCGGCACCGGCCGTTGCGGCTCCGGGGCGCCGAAGAGTCGATCGAAGAATCCCATGGTGTCCTCGCCAATCGTGAAGGTGTCATCGAATTCTCGCGGGCCTCGCCTTGAAACGGCTGAGAGCCGGGTCCGAGGC
>NZ_JBSHHD010000043.1:0-27467 GCF_053618155.1 Agromyces sp. NPDC055658
GGGGCGCCCGCCGCCGCTCCGTGCTTCCGCCGGTGCCATGGCCGCCACGGGGCGACGGTGGGTCGCGAGCCGGGCAGAGCGTCCCGACGGCGGGCACTCTCCGGACGCCCGGATGCGGAAAGCGGCATCACCCGAACGGTAGGCTCGAGGCGACGACCGCGCGGCGATCCCGCGCTCACCGAGGCGATGGAGCCGGTCCGGCGCGTCGATCCCCGACGCGGCGCACGGCTCCGTGGAGGAAACACTGATGCACGAGCCCGAAGCGACCGAGGCGACCCGTACCGAGACCGATTCGCTCGGCTCGGTCGAGGTTCCGGCCGACGCCTACTGGGGGGTGCACACCAAGCGGGCGCTCGACAACTTCCCGATCTCGAAGCGCCCCATCTCGGTCTACCCCGAACTCGTCGTGGCGCTCGCCTCGGTCAAGCAGGCGGCGGCGCGCGCGAACCGGCAGGTGGGCGTGCTGAACCAGCAGAAGGCCGCGTGGATCGACGAGGCGTGCCAGCGCATCATCGACGGCGAGCTGCACGACCAGTTCATCGTCGGCGTCATCCAGGGCGGGGCGGGCACGTCGACGAACATGAACGCGAACGAGGTCATCGCGAACCTCGCGCTCGAGATCGCGGGTTACCCCAAGGGGCGCTACGACGTGCTGCACCCGATCGACGACGTCAACCGCAGCCAGTCGACGAACGACACGTATCCGACCGCGGTGAAGATCGCGATGGCGTTCTCGCTGCGCACGATGCTCGTCGAGCTCGACCAGCTGCGCATCGCGTTCAGCCGCAAGGGCCGCGAGTTCCACGAGGTGCTGAAGGTCGGCCGCACGCAGCTGCAGGATGCCGTGCCGATGACGCTCGGCCAGGAGTTCCACGGCTTCGCGACGACCCTCGGCGAGGACATCGACCGCTTGCGCGAGACGATCAAGCTGCTCGGCGAGGTCAACCTCGGGGCGACCGCGATCGGCACCGGCATCACCGCCGACCCCGGCTACGCGGCATCCGTCGTCGAGCACCTGAGCGCGATCACCGAGCTGCGCCTCGAGACGGCGCCCGACCTCATCGAGGCGACGAGCGACACGGGCGTGTTCATGACGTTCTCGAGCGCGCTCAAGCGCAGTGCGATCAAGCTCTCGAAGATCTGCAACGACCTGCGACTGCTCTCGTCGGGCCCGCAGGCCGGACTCGGCGAGATCAACCTGCCGCCCATGCAGGCGGGCTCGTCGATCATGCCGGGCAAGGTCAACCCGGTCATCCCCGAGGCCGTGAGCCAGGTCGCCTACTCGGTCGCGGGCGCCGACGTCACCGTCATGATGGCGGCCGAGAGCGGCCAGCTGCAGCTCAACGCCTTCGAGCCGGTCATCGCGCACTCGCTGCTGCAGTCGATCACGTGGATGCGCCAGGCCTGCTGGACGCTCCGCGTCAACTGCGTCGACGGCATCACCGCGAACACCGAGCGCCTCGAGCAGATGGTCGCCTCGAGCGTCGGCGTCATCACCGCGCTCATCCCGTTCATCGGCTACACCGAGGCGGCCAAGCTCGCGAAGCTCGCCCTCGCGAGCGGCCGGCCCGTCGCCGACCTCGTCGTCGAGGCCGGCCTCATGAGCCGTGACGAGGTCGTCGCCCAGCTGCAGCCGTCGAAGCTGTCGGGCATCCGGCCGATCACGACCGTCATCCCCGTGCAGCACCTGCAGGGCGAACCGCACGAGTGACGCGGATGCCTCGGGAAGGGCGTCTCGCCGACGTCGGCCCGAGGCATCCCGTCTCTGCGGGCGCACCGGTGCGGTCAGGCGGGGGAGTCGAGTGCCTCGCGGAGCGCGGCGAGGGCGTCGGCCAGCGCCGCACGCCGACCGGCGTCGAGCACGGCGAGGCGCGCTCGGAGCGACGTCGCCACGAGGGGGGTCGCTTCGTCGAGGAGGCGACGTCCTTCGCCGGTGAGTTCGACGAGTGACGACCGGCGGTCGGCCGGATTCGCGCGCCGAGCGACCCATCCGGCCTGCTCGTGCCGATCGACGGCCTTGCTGACGGCCCCCACCGTGATGCCGATCTCTCGTGCGATGTCCTGCACCCGGCAGGCCTCGACGGTGGCGACGACGTTGAGCACGTCGTAGCTCGACAGCGGCAACCCGTGCGCCGCCTGCAACTCGTCGGAGAGCCGCTCGTACCAGAGCGTCTCGACGCGCACGAGCTGGAGGAAGAGGGCGAGATCGGCGGACATTGTTTCCTCGTAATTAGATTGACAGGAATCTGATTGACCGTAATATCGATTCCTGGGAAGCAATCTACGCGAGGAGGAGCCCCATGTCACGATTCGAGTTCGACCGACTCTCGGGCGACTACGCCGCGTCGAGGTTCGCCGCCGACGCCACCGTCGCCGAGATGCGGACCGCGTTCGCCGCGGGCGCCGTCCCGCCGCCCCCGGGGTTCGCGGCCCGCGACACGGTGCTCGGCGGCCGTCCGGCGATCGAACTCGTGCCCGGCGACGGGGGAGCAGGGGCACTCCTCTACCTGCACGGCGGCGGGTACGTCATCGGTTCCGCCGCGACCGGCGTCGGCATGGCGGCGGCGCTCGCCGAGCGGGCGGGGACGACCGCCTACTCGCTCGACTACCGGCTCGCACCCGAACATCGTTTTCCGGCGCCCGTCGACGACGCGCTCGCCGCATTTCGCGAGCTGGTCGATCGGGTCGGCGGGCGGCGTCTGGTCGTCGCGGGCGACTCGGCCGGCGGCGGGCTCGCCGTCGCAACCCTCGTCGCCGCACGCGACGCCGGGCTCGAGATGCCGGCGGCCGTCGCGGTGTTCTCACCGTGGGCCGACCTGACGCTCAGCGGCGACTCGTTCACGGACCGGGTCGGCGACGACCCGTTGTTCAGCCAGGCCGACATCCGCGGCTACGCCGATCGCTACCTCCCGGAAGGCGGCGCCGCCGAGGTCGCGGCGTCGCCGCTCGCGAGCCCGGTGTTCGCAAGCCTCCGCGGCCTGCCGCCCATGCTCGTGCAGGTGGGCACCCGTGAGCTCCTGCTCGACGACGCAGTGCGGCTCGCGGCCAACGCGGCGCACGACGACGTCGAGGTCGTGCTCGAGGCGGCTGCCCGGGCGCCGCACAACTACCAGACGTCGCTCGACGCGCTCGAGGCGTCGACGGCGGCACTGGATCGGGCCGGCGCCTTCCTCGGTCGGCACCTCGGCGCGGGCATCGGTCGAGCGGAGCTCGTGTCGTGATCGGGCGGCGTGGCGTCAGATCACGCGGCAGTGCGTCGTGAGCGACCCGATGCCGCCGATCGACACCGTCACGGTCGAGCCGTCCTGCAGGAACACCTGCGGGTTGCGCGAGTAGCCGGCGCCGCCGGGGCTGCCGGTCGAGATGAGCGTGCCCGGCGGGATGGTCGCCGAGCGCGAGAGGTACGCGATGATCTCGGGGACGCTGCGCACCATGTCGCCGGTCGAGGCGTCCTGCAGGATGCGGCCGTCGAGGTTCGTGGTGAGCCAGAGGTCCTGCGGGTCGGCGACTTCGTCGGCGGTCACCACGACCGGCCCGGTCGGGGTGAAGCCGTCGAACGACTTGCAGCGCGACCACTGGGCCTCGGAGAACTGGATGTCTCGCGCCGTGATGTCGTTGACGACGGTGTAGCCCCAGACGTAGTCGAGGGCGTCGCGCTCGTGCACGCCGCGGGCGGGCCGGCCGATGATCACGCCGAGCTCGGCCTCGTAGTCGACCTGGTGGGTGAGGTCTTCGGGCCAGGTCGTCGTCGCGCCGTGCGCTCCGAGGGAGTTCGGCCAGAGCGAGAAGATCGTCGGCGCCGTCTCGTGGCGGAGCTTCAGCTCCTGCGAGTGGGCCGCGTAGTTCGCTCCGATGGCCAGGATGTGCGGCGGCCGCAGCACGGCCGACGAGTGGCGCAGTTCGCTCACGGGCGTGAGCTCGGCGCCGGCCTCGAGAGCCGTGTCGACGGCGGCGCGCACCTCGGCGAGGCCCTCAGGGCCGCGTTCGATGAGGTCCTGCAGGTCTCGGGGGCAGTGCTCGAGCACCTCGTCGAGGAAGAGCGCCGCTTCGGCGACGACCACCGCGAGCCGTGGGGTCGATTGGCCTTCGGCTCTCAGGTGCGCGAACTTCACTCGTCCACGCTATCGCGCCGTACGCCGGGATCGTTTGTCGACATGTACAAGCCGACGGCGGCGACCTTCCACGAAGGCGACAGTCGAATTCCATGATGCGAAAGGATCTCGCCTCCCGCGCGTGGCCTACGACGCGTTCCGGCGGTCGTTCCCGGTCAGGCCCGGATGCCTCGCGGCATCCCGCCGGACCGAAAACGGTCCCGCCGGAGCAGGTGAGCCGTAGCGTCGCCGGGTCAGGCGGGACGCAACCGGAGCTCCTGCATGCCCCCGTCGACTGCGACCTCGATGCCCGTCGTCGAGCCCGAGGCCGGGCTCGCGAGGTAGGCGACGGCGCCGGCGACCTCGTCGGCGGCCACGAGCCGGCCGTGGGGCTGGCGCGCTTCGAGGGCGGCGCGCTCCGCCGCGGGGTCGGGCGCCTGGGCGAGCAGCCGGCCGATCCACGGGGTGTCCGCCGTGCCCGGATTGACCGCGTTCACGCGGATGCCCTCGCGCAGGTGGTCGGCCGCCATCGCGCGGGTCAGCGCCGAGACCGCGCCCTTGCTCGCACTGTAGAGCGCCCGCTCGGGCAGGCCCGCGGTCGCCGCGATCGACGACGTGTTGACGATCGCGGCGGCGGGGGACCGCCGCAGGTGCGGCAGCGCCGCACGGGCGACCCGCATCATGCCGAGCACGTTGATGTCGAGCACCCGGTGCCACTCGTCGTCGGCGTTCGCCTCGATCGTGCCCTGGGCGCCGATGCCGGCGTTGTTCACGACGATGTCGAGCCGGCCGAACTCGGCGACGACGCGCTCCACCCCCGCCCGCACGCTCGCGTCGTCGGCGACGTCGACGGCGACCGCCAGGTCGGCGTCGGACGCTTCGGGCCGGAGGTCGAAGACCGCGACCCTGGCGCCCCCGCGTCGCAGGCGCGTCGCGATCGCGGCGCCGATGCCCGACGCCCCGCCCGTGACGACGGCGACGAGGCCGTCGAACTCACCGGGGCCGGTCGGCTGCTGGCTCATGTTCGCTCCTTGGAGATCGTTCACTGCTTCGGGGAGGGGTTCAGGCGTCGACGTAGCGCTGGCGCTGGCGGCCGAGCCCGTCGATCTCGATCTCGACGACGTCGCCCGCACGAAGGTAGGGGAAGCGGCCAGACAGGGCGACGCCCTCGGGGGTGCCCGTGAGCACGAGGTCGCCGGGCTCGAGCGCGAGGAACCTGCTGAGCTCCCAGACGATCGTGTCGATGCCGAAGATGAGGTCGCTCGTGCGCGAGTCCTGGCGGGGCCCGCCGTTCACGAAGCTGCGCAGGCGCACGTCGTCGGCGTCGAGCTCGTCGGGCGTCGCGAGCCACGGGCCGGTCGGGCAGAACCCTGGTGCGCTCTTGCCCTTGGACCACTGACCGCCCGAGACCGCCAGCTGCCAGTCGCGCTCCGAGAGGTCGTTGGCCGTCACGAACCCGGCGATGTGCGCACGCGCCTCAGCGGGGGAGCGGAGCCGGCTCGCGCGTCGCCCGATCACGATGCCGAGCTCGACCTCCCAGTCGGTCTTCTCGCTGCCCGGCGGGATCGTCACGTCGTCGTCGGGCCCGACGACCGTGTTCGGCGACTTCATGAACATCACGAGCTGCTCGGGCGGGGCCGACCCCGATTCCGCGGCGTGCGCCGCGTAGTTCATGCCGATGCAGTAGACCGCGCCCGGTCGGGAGATCGGCGCTCCGACGCGGAGGCCGGCTGCGCCCGTGAGCTCGGGCAGCCGCCCCGCCGCGAGTGCGGCCGCGGCGCGATCCGGGCCGTCGCCGGAGAGGAAGGCGCCGTCGATGTCGGCGGTGAGGCCCCGCAGGTCGAGCACGCGCTCGCCGTCGAGCAGCACGGGGATCTCGGAGCCGGCGTCGCCGAGCCTGGCGAATCTCATTCTGGTGGTCCTTCCGGTCACGGGCACGCGAACATCTGAAGTATGCGCGAGGCTTGGTGATGATTCACGGCGATTCTTGCATACTCCGAGGCGGTTGACATCCGAGACATCCGATGTTTATGCTCAAGGCGCCCACGAAAGGACGCCATGAGCAGGATCGTCAGTGTCGACACCCGGGATATCCGGTTCCCGACCTCCCTCGAACTCGACGGGTCGGATGCGATGAATCCCGACCCCGACTATTCGGCCGCCTACCTCGTCATCCGCACCGATGCGGCCGACGGGCTCGCCGGTCACGCCTTCGTCTTCACGATCGGCCGTGGCAACGACGTGCAGGTCGCCGCGCTCGACGCGCTCCGCGGGCATCTCCTCGGCCGCGACGTCGAAACCCTGCTCGGCGACATGGGCGCGGCCTGGCGCCTGCTCGCGCACGACTCGCAGCTGCGCTGGCTCGGCCCCGAGAAGGGCGTCATGCACATGGCGATCGGCGCCGCGCTCAACGCCCTGTGGGACCTCAAGGCCAAGCGCGCCGGGCTCCCGCTCTGGCAGCTGCTCGCCGGGCTCAGCCCCGAGGAGCTCGTCGCCCTCATCGACTTCCGCTACATCTCCGACGCCGTCACCCCCGCCGAGGCGCTCGAGCTCTTCCGCGCCGCAGAGCCCGGGCGCGCCGAACGCACCGCGAAGCTCCTCGAAGGCGGCTACCCCGCGTACACGACGACGCCCGGCTGGCTCGGCTACTCCGACGAGAAGCTCGACCGGCTCTGCCGCGAAGCCGTCGCCGACGGCTACCCGCAGATCAAGCTCAAGGTCGGCGCCTCGCTCGACGACGACATCCGCCGGCTCGGCATCGCCCGGGCCGCCGTCGGAGAGGACTTCCCGATCGCGATCGACGCGAACCAGCGCTGGGGCGTCGACGAGGCGATCGAATGGGTGCGAGCGCTCGCCGGGTTCGACCTCGCCTGGATCGAGGAGCCGACGAGTCCCGACGACGTCCTCGGCCACGCCGCGATCGCCCGCGGCGTCGCGCCGGTGCGCGTGGCCACGGGCGAGCACGTGCAGAACCGCATCGTCTTCAAGCAGCTGCTGCAGGCCGGCGGCATGCACGTCATGCAGATCGACGCGGCGCGCGTCGGCGGGGTCAACGAGAACCTCGCGAACCTCGTGCTCGCGGCGAAGTACGGCGTGCCCGTGTGCCCGCACGCCGGCGGCGTCGGGCTGTGCGAAGCGGTGCAGCACCTCTCGATGTTCGACTACGTCGCGCTCTCCGGCAGCATGGAGGGACGCATGATCGAGTTCGTCGACCACCTCCACGAGCACTTCGCCACGCCCGCCGTCGTCGAGCGGGGGCGCTACCTCACCCCGACCGCGCCGGGTGCCGGCACCGAGATGCTCGCCGCATCGATCGAGCGCTACACCTGGCGCGGCTCGCACGTGATCGACGACCCGACCGAGGTGCCCGCATGAGCGGACCCTTCACCGCCGAGCGTCTCGGTCCCCTCGGCTACGGGGCGGCCTCGATCGGCAATCTCTATCGCGAGGTGAGCGACGACGACGCCCGTGCCGCCGTCGACGCGGCGTGGGAGTCGGGCGTCCGGTACTTCGACACCGCGCCGCACTACGGCCTCGGCCTCTCGGAGCGCCGGCTGGGCGAGGCCCTGCGCGACCGACCGCGAGACGAGTTCGTCGTCTCGACGAAGGTCGGCCGGGTGCTCGACCCGAACCCCGACTTCTCGGGCGGCGACGACATGGCCTTCGACTTCGCGGTGCCCGACCGCACCGTGCGGCGCTTCGACCCCGGCGAGGCGGGCATCCGGCGCAGCATCGAAGACTCGCTCGAGCGGCTCGGCATCGACCGCATCGACATCGCGTACCTCCACGACCCCGACGCGTACGACCTCGA
This sequence comes from Agromyces sp. NPDC055658, assembly GCF_053618155.1. Classification (NCBI taxonomy): domain Bacteria; kingdom Bacillati; phylum Actinomycetota; class Actinomycetes; order Micrococcales; family Microbacteriaceae; genus Agromyces; species Agromyces sp. NPDC055658. Next base: position 7,903 of record NZ_JBSHHD010000043.1, read on the forward strand.
CCGGGGATTGGCCGAGGGCCTCCCCGCGCTCGCCAGGCTCAGGGAGGAGGGTGTCGTCGGCGCGATCGGCATCGGCACGAACAGCGCGGATGCCGCGGCGCGAGCCGTTCGCGAGGGCGACCTCGACCTCGTCATGATCGCCGGGCGGTACACCCTGCTCGAGCAGCCCGCGCTCGCCGAACTGCTGCCGCTCTGCAGCGAGCGGGGCGTCGGGGTGGTCGCGGCCGCGGTGTTCAACTCGGGCCTGCTCGCGACCTCGACGCCGGGCGCGACCGCGCGGTACGACTACGGCGCCGTCCCTCCCCGGCTGCTCGAGCGCGCGCGCCGGCTCGCCGCGGCGTGCGAGGCCGAGGGCGTCGAACTGCCCGTCGCCGCGATCCAGTACCCGCTTCAGCATCCCGCGGTGCGCGCGGTCGTCGTCGGGTCGGCTCGCGCCGCCGACATCGCGCAGAACGCGCGGCGCGTGCACGCCCCGCTGCCCGACGGGCTCTGGTCGCGACTCCGCGAAGAGGGGCTCATCCCATGACCGCGGCCCGCACGATCGACGCCCACCTCCACCTGTGGACCCGCTCGGAGGGGGCCTACCCCTGGATCACGCCCGAGCTCGGACCGCTCTACGCCGACTTCGGCCCCGGCGACGCCCGGGTGGAGCTCGACGCCGCCGGAATCGACGCGGCCATCCTCGTCCAGGCCGCCGATTCCGCCGCCGACACCCGATTCATGCTCGACGTCGCCGCGCGGCACGAGTGGGTGGCCGGCGTCGTCGGCTGGGTGCCCCTCGACGACACCGCTGCCGCGATCGACGCGCTCGACGACCTCTCGGAGGAGCGTCGGCTCCGAGGCATCCGCCATCTCGTGCACGTCGACCCGCGCGACGACTTCCTCGACCTGCCGGCCGTGCGGTCGTCGCTCGCCGAGGTCGCAGCGCGCGGCCTCGCGTTCGACGTGCCCGATGCGTGGCCGCGCCACCTCGGTGCCGCCCGTCGCCTCGCGGCTGAGCTCCCCGGGCTCACCGTCGTGATCGACCACCTGGCGAAACCGCCCGTCGGTGGCGACGGCTTCGACGAGTGGCGTCGGGAGTTCGCCGCGACGGCCGCCCTGCCCAACACGGTCGCGAAGTTCTCGGGGCTCCACCTGCCCGGGGTCGCCTTCGACGAGTCGTCCGTGCGACCGTCGTTCGAGGTCGCGCTCGACCTGTTCGGCGCCGACCGGCTCATGTACGGTGGCGACTGGCCGATGTCGGTGCCGCACGGCGGCTACGCATCGACCTGGCGCGTGATGCGCGCGTGCCTCGACGACCTGGCCCCGTCCGAGCTGGCCGCGGTCCTCGGCGGTACGGCCGAGCGGGTGTATTGCCTTGAGTAATCCGATCTCTGCGCCGCTTTCGCTACGGATTCGCAACGTTCATCGCTGAAACCTCATGAAACATCGGATGAGTAGTACACTCATCACCACATCTCAAGGAAGAGAGGCCCACGTGCTGAGTGGCATCAACCCGATCCTCGGCGGCGAGTTGCTGGCCGCGCTCGATCGGCTCGGCCACGGCGACGAACTCGTCGTCGCCGATGCGAACTTCCCGGCGCACCGGGTCGGCGCCGCCGTCGTCGAAGCACCAGGCATCGCCGCCGCGCAGGTGGTCGAGGCCATCCGCACGGTCGTGCCGCTCGACGGCTACGAGGGCGCGTCGGTGCTGCTCATGACCGCCGAGGGCGGCGAGCGGCTGCCCGTGCAGCACGAGCTCGTCGCGGCCGCGGCCGTGGCCGACGACCGCGTCGGCGAGCTCGAGCGGTTCGCGTTCTACGAGCGGGCGGCCGGCGCTCGACTGATCGTCCGGACGGGCGAGCTCCGGCCCTACGGCAACCTCGTCCTGCGCAAGGGCGTCGTGAACGCCTACCGGTCGACGGGAGCGGCGCAGTGACCGCGGCGACCGGCGCCCTGCTCGAGGTCGAGGGCGTCAGCAAGGGCTTCCCGGGCGTGCAGGCGCTCGCCGACGTGCAGCTCGAGCTCCGGCACGGCGAAGTACTCGCCCTCGTCGGCGAGAACGGCGCCGGCAAGTCGACGCTGATGAAGCTGCTCGCGGGCATCTACACCCCCGACGCCGGCACGTTCCGCCTCAACGGCCGGGAGCTGTCGATCGAGGGTCCGCGCCAAGCGCAGGAGCTCGGCATCTCGATCATCCACCAGGAGTTCAACCTCATGCCCGACCTCACGGTCGCGCAGAACATCTTCATCGGCCGCGAAGAACGGCAGGCCGGGCTGTTCCTCGACGACCGGGCGCTCAACCGCCGGGCGCAGGAGCTGTTCGACCGGCTCGGCCTCGCACTCGACCCCGCCGAGCGGGTCGAACGGCTGACGGTCGCCCGGCAGCAGATGGTCGAGATCGCGAAAGCGCTCTCGTTCGACGCCAAGGTCCTCATCATGGACGAGCCGACCGCGGCGCTCAACGACGCCGAGGTCGACGTGCTGTTCGGGCTCATCGAGCGGTTCCGCACGCCGGAGACGGGGGTCATCTACATCTCCCACCGCATGGAGGAGCTCGCCCGCATCTCCGACCGCGTCAGCGTGCTGCGCGACGGCCGGTACGTCGGCACCCGCGTGACCGCCGAGACCGAGCCGCGCGAGATCATCTCGCTCATGGTCGGTCGGGAGATCAAGGGCGAGCAGCGGCCGGTCCCGAGGCATCCCGAGGGCGAGCCCGTGCTCTCCGTGCGCGGCCTCTCGACCAAGCACCTCCTGCGCGACGTCGACTTCGAGGTGTACCCGGGCGAGATCCTCGGCTTCGCGGGGCTGATGGGCGCGGGACGCACCGAGGTCGCCCGCGCCGTCGTCGGGGCCGACCGGCGCGAGTCCGGCGAGATCCGCATCCGCGGCACGGCGGTCGACATCGCGAACCCGGCCGAGGCGGCCCGGCTCGGCATCGGCTACCTCTCCGAGGACCGCAAGCAGCTCGGCGTGCTGCTCGAGCGCAGCGTGCGCGAGAACATCGTGCTCTCGTCGCTGCGCGACTACGCCTCGGGCCTCGGCTTCGTGCGCGACCGGCGCATCGAGGCCACGGGGCGCGAGTACGTCGAGCGGCTCCGCATCAAGACCCCCTCGACCGCGCAGCTCGTCCAGAACCTCTCCGGCGGCAACCAGCAGAAGGTCGTCATCGCGAAGTGGCTCGTGAAGGACTGCGACGTGCTCATCTTCGACGAGCCGACCCGCGGCATCGACGTGGGCGCGAAAGAGGAGATCTACGTGCTGCTGCGACGGCTCGCCGACGAGGGCAAGGCGATCGTCATGATCTCGTCGGAGCTGCCCGAGGTGCTGCGCCTCTCCGACCGCATCGCCGTCATGGCCGAGGGCCGGCTGACCGCCGTGCTCGACAACGCCGAGGCCACCCAGGAGAACCTCATGGACTACGCAACCCGATTCTCAAGCGAAGGAACGATCGCACGATGAGCCCGACCACGACGAAACCGGAATCCGGCCGCCCCGACGCCGCGACGACGCCGTCGACGAGCGCGTACGCCGCGATCGACGCCGGCAAGCCCCGAACGGCGTGGCTGCGCGGCTCGCTGCAGCAGTTGCTCGCCTTCGCGAGCCTCATCGTGATCGTCGCGGTGTTCTCGTTCGCGAGTCCGCACTTCTTCACCGCCAACAACCTCGTGTCGATCCTCACGGCGGCGACCGTCACCGGCATCCTCGCGCTCGGCACGACGTTCGTCATCATCACGGGCGGCATCGACCTGTCGATCGGCACCGGCATGGTGCTCTGCGGCGTGATGGCGGGCGTGTTCCTCACCTACCTCGGCTGGCCTCTCTGGGCCGGCGTCACGGCGACGATCCTGTTCGGCGCGCTCATCGGGCTCGTCAACGGCGTGAACGTCTCGGTGCTCGGCATCCCGCCGTTCATCGCGACGCTCGGCATGATGCTCATCGCCGCAGGCCTCTCGCTCGTGATCTCGGGCACGAAGCCGATCTACTTCTCGGAGACCCCCGAGTTCCAGTCGATCATGAACCTGTCGATCATCCCGGGCATGCGGTTCCCGCTCGGCGTCGCGATCTTCATCGTCATGATCGTCGTCGCCGCCGTGCTGCTGTCGAAGACGATCCTCGGCCGCTACACGTTCTCGATCGGCTCGAACGAGGCGGCCACCGCGCTGTCGGGCGTGAACGTGCGGCGTTGGAAGATCATCATCTACACGCTCGCGGGCCTGTTCGTCGGACTCGCCGGCGTGCTCAGCGCCTCGCGCCTCTCGTCGGCCCAGCCGACGGGCGGCATGGGGCTCGAGCTCGAGGCGATCGCCGCCGTCGTCATCGGCGGCACGTCGCTCCAGGGCGGCAAGGGCTCGATCGTCGGAACCGTGATCGGCGCACTGATCATGGCCGTGCTCACGAACGGCCTGCGCATCATCTCGGTCCCGCAGGAGTGGCAGTCGGTCGCGGTCGGCATCGTCATCCTCGTGGCCGTCTACCTCGACATGCTGCGGCGCCGACGCGCCTGAGCGGCATTCGGCCGAGGCATCCGCCCGCAGGCGGGGCCGCGGCACCACCCACCACCCCAACCCCCAACAAGTACCACCTGCACCACCTACACCAAGGAGTGAGCATGTTCAAGAAGCGCGCACTGGGCGCCGTCGTCGGCGCCGTCGCCGCGGCCCTGATCCTCGCGGGCTGCGCGAGCGACGGCGGCGACTCGGGATCCGCCGACGGCGGCAGCGGCGAGAAGCCGTACGTCGCCCTGGTCTCGAAAGGCTTCCAGCACCAGTTCTGGCAGGCCGTGAAGACGGGCGCCGAGCAGGCGGCCGAGGAGTTCGACGTCGAGATCACGTTCGAGGGCCCCGACACCGAGGCCGACGTCGACCAGCAGATCCAGATGCTGCAGACCGCCCTCGACAAGAGCCCCGCCGCGATCGGGTTCGCCGCGCTCGACAGCCAGGCCGCGGGCCCGCTGCTGCAGCAGGCGAAGGACTCGAACATCCCGGTCATCGCGTTCGACTCGGGCGTCGAGAGCGACATCCCGCTGACGACCGCCGCGACCGACAACCTCGCCGCCGCCGCCGAGGCCGCGAAGCACATGGCCGAGGCCGTCGGCCACGAGGGCAAGGTGGCGCTCGTCGTGCACGACCAGACCTCGGTGACCGGCCAGCAGCGCCGCGACGGCTTCGTGTCGTACATGGAGGAGAACGAGCCGAACATCGAGATCGTCGACGTCCAGTACGGCGGCGGAGACCAGGCGAAGTCCGCCGACCTCGCGAAGGCCATCATCGCCGCCCACCCCGACCTCAAGGGCATCTACGGCTCGAACGAGGGCTCGGCGATCGGCGTCGTGCAGGCGGTGAAGGAGCTCGGCATCGACCCCGCGAAGCTCGCGGTCGTCGGTTTCGACTCGGGCAAGGCGCAGATGGACGCCATCCGCGACGGGCTCATGCTCGGCGCGATCACGCAGAACCCGATCGGCATCGGCTACGAGACCGTCAAGGCCGCGGTCGAGGCGATCGACGGCGAGGAGCTGCCGAAGACGATCGACACCGGGTTCTACTGGTACGACGCGTCGAACATCGACGACGAGGAGATCCAGGCCGTCCTCTACGAGTGACGCCCTGGGGACGCCTCGGGGGCGCCGGCTTCGGCCGGCGCCCCCTTCTTCGTGGCGGGCGAGGCCCCGCGCGGGCGCACCCAGGCGGACGCGGCGCGGGCGCTCAGCGGATCAGAGGGCCGAACGCAGCCACTGCTCGACGCCCGACACGTGCACCACCGTGAGCGCCGCGGCGAGCTCGGCGTCGCCCGCGGCGATCGCGTCGAGGATCGCATGGTGTTCCTGCAGGGTGCGCTCGACGGCGCTCTCCTGGGTGATGCCGCGCCAGATGCGGGCGCGCACGGTGTGGCTCGAGAGCGAGTCGATGAGGCTCGCGAGATAGCTGTTGCCGGTCGCGTCGGCGATGCCTCGGTGGAACTCGAGGTCGTGGGCGACGAGGCCCTCGACGTCGGCGGCGTGATCGACGCCCGCCACCGACTCCCGGAGACGCTCGAGGTCGGGCTCGGCCGCGTGCCGGGCGGCGAGCGAGGCGGCGGCCGGTTCGAGGATGCGACGCACCGCGAAGATCTCGAGCACCGAATGGTCGTCGTGCAGGTCGACGACGAACGACATCGCCTCGAGCAGCAGCCGGGGCTCGAGACTCGTGACGTACGTGCCGTCGCCGCGGCGCACGTCGAGCACGCGGATCACCTCAAGCGCCTTCACGGCCTCGCGGAGGGACGAGCGCGAGAGGCCGAGCCGCTCGCTCAGCTCCTTCTCGGGCGGCAGGCGATCACCGGGCGCGAGCTCGCCCGACATGATCATCTCTTTGATGCGCAGGATCGCTTCGTCGGTGACGGCCATGCCGGAATCGTAGCGCGTCCGGCGCCAGACATCAGATCTCTGCGGCTGCGGCGCGCCACAGGTGCATCGACGCGTAGCTGCGCCACGGCGCCCATGCTGCGCCGAGCGCGTCGAGCTCGGCTGCGGAACCGGGCAGTCCGAGGCGCTCGGCACCTGCGCGCAGGGCGAGGTCGCTGGTCAGCAGGATGTCGGGCGCCCGGGTGACCCGCATCGCCACGTAGCCGGCCGTCCAGCGGCCGATGCCGGGAATCACGATCAGGTCGCGGTACAGCTCGCCGCGATCGCGGTCGGCCGAGACGACGAGTTCGCCGGAGTCGAGGCGTGAGGCGACGTCGATGATCGTGCGGATCCGGGTCGCCGGGCCGCGCAGCACGTCGATGCCGTGCTCGGCGATCGCCGACGCGGTCGGGAAGAGCCGCAGCAGCCCTTCGCCGCCGACGGGGCCGGGCCGATCGCCCGGCACGAGCGGTTCGCCGAGCTCGGCCGCCAGTCTCGACAGCGTCGTGCGCGCGGCCCTGACCGAGATCTGCTGGCCGATGAGCGCCCGGAAGACGAGTTCGTGCGCGTCGAGGCAGCCCGGCATGCGGAGGCCGGGGTGCGCGGCGACCGATGCAGCGAGGGCCGGGTCGGCGCCGAGCGCGGCATCGATCGCGACGGCGTCGGCGTCGAGGTCGAAGAGGCGGCGCACGCGGGCCACGAGCGGGGGCAGGTCGGTGAGCGACGCGAGCCGCGCCTCCACCTCGATCGCGGGCGACCGCTCGTCGCCGCTCGACTCGAGCGAGACGACGGCCGGGCCGCCCGGAAGGCGCAGCGATCGCGTGAAACGGCCGCCGTCGGCGACCTCGACCCCGTCGACGGCCCGCGCGGCGAGCCAGGCGAAGACGCCGGCTGCGTCGAACGGGGCGCGCGCGGGCAAGCGCAGTCGCACGAGCCCGTCGCCGCTCGGTACGCGACGTTCGGCCGATCGCGCGGTCAGGCGCAGCTGTCGCGGGGTGCGCTCGTAGACCGCCTTGACCGTGTCGTTGAACTGCCGCACGCTGCCGAAGCCTGCCGCGAACGCCACGTCGGCGGTCGGGAGGTCGGTCGAGGTCAGGAGGACCCGCGCGGTCTGGGCGCGGTGCGCTCGAGCGAGCGCCAGCGGCCCGACGCCGAGCTCGGCGGTGACGACGCGGGTGAGGTGCCGCGGCGTGTAGCCGAGGTGCGCGGCGAGGCCGGGCACGCCCTCGCGTTCGACGACGCCGTCGGCGATGAGGCGCATCGCACGGGCTGCGAGGTCGTCGCGGAGGTCCCATTCGGGGGAGCCGGGCACGGCATCGGGAAGGCACCGCTTGCACGCCCGCAGCCCGGCGTCGTGCGCGGCCGCGGCGGTCAGGTAGAAGCTGACGTTGCCGGGCTTCGGCGCGACGGCGGGGCAGCTCGGCCGGCAGTAGATGCCCGTCGAGTGCACGCCGGTGACGAACTGGCCGTCGAACCGTGCGTCGCGCGCCTGCATGGCTCGGTAGCGCTCGGCGAAGACCGGGTCGTCGAGCGGGTCCTCGATGCGCGTGGCGGAGATGGTCATGCACTCAGCCTCGCACGGCCGCCGACAACAACTCGCGGAAATCGGACGTCGCCGCGGCGTGGCTAGGGTTGAGGCATGCCGCACGTCCTCGCCCAGCTCAACGACGCCCTCGGCGCCGCCGTCACCGTCGACCCGGCCGCGCTCGAGGCGACCCGCGAAGACCGCTCGGGATGGCGCAGCGACAGCCCGCCGCTCGCCGTAGTGCACGCGGGGTCGGTCGACGACGTGCAGGCGGTCATGCGCATCGCGCACGCGACCGCGACCCCCGTCGTCGTGCGCGGCGCCGGCACCGGCCTCGCCGGCGGCGCCATCGCGAGCCCGGGCGCGATCGTGCTCGACCTCTCGCGGATGGACCACATCATCGAGATCTCCGAGGCCGACGAGCTCGCGGTCGTCGAGCCGGGCGTCATCAACGGCGACCTCAACGATGCGCTCGCCCCGCTCGGGCTCTGGTTCGCGCCCGACCCGGCGAGCCGCGCCATCTCATCGATCGGCGGCAACATCGCGACGAACGCCGGAGGCCTGCTCTGCGCGAAGTACGGCGTCACCCGCGAGGCGGTGCTGGGCCTCGCGGTGGTGCTCGCCGACGGCCGCCTGGTGCGCCTCGGCCACCGCACGGTCAAGGGCGTCACGGGGTACGACCTCACCGCCCTCTTCACGGGGTCCGAGGGCACCCTCGGGGTCATCGTCGAAGCGACCGTGCGGCTGCGGCCGATCACGGCGGGCACCCCGGTGACCGTCGCCGCCGCGTTCACCGACGTCGAGGCCGCGGCCGCCGCGTGCGCGGCGGTCACCGCCGCCCGCATCCGACCCGCGGTGCTCGAGCTCATGGACGCGGGCGTCGTGGCCAGGGTCGCCGCGTACCTCGGTGACGACGCGCTCGCCGGCACGCCGCTCGAGACGACGGCACCGGGCGAGACGTTCCTCATCGCGCAGGCCGACGACGGCTCCGCGGCCGCCGAGGCCGCGCGCATCGCCGAGCTCTTCGCCGCGGCGGGCGGACGGGTCACGCTCTCGCACGACGCAGAGACGGGCGAGCGGCTGCTCGACATCCGGCGGGCGATGCACCCGGCGCTCGCGGCGAGCGGCCAGGTGCTCATCGAGGACGTCGCGGTGCCGCGCAGCGCGTTGCCGGCCATGTTCCGCGCCATCGAGGAGATCGGGGCACGACGCGGCGTCGAGATCCCGACGATCGCGCACGCCGGCGACGGCAACCTGCATCCGAACTTCGTGTTCACGGGAGACGAGGTGCCCGAGCACATCTGGGCGGCGGCCGACGAGATGTTCCGCGCGGCCGTGGCACTCGGCGGCACCCTGACCGGCGAGCACGGGGTGGGCGTGCTCAAGCGCCGATGGCTCGCCGAGGAGCTCGGCGACGACGTGTTCAAGCTCCAGCGGGCGGTCAAGGCCGCCTTCGATCCGACCGGCATCCTGAATCCCGGCGTCATGTTCGAGGCATCCGCGCCGGCCGGTTGACGCGCCGGGAACGGAGGAGGTCTCCACGCCGCCGAAGGACCGCCGCGGTTCGGTAGGCTGCCCCGGTGAGCCACGTCGCCCCCGGCCCAGCCCCGCAACCCGCCGCCCCCGCTTGGGCGGCGCCCGTCCGGGCGCGGAGCGGCGGCACCGTCTTCGCCGTGATCGGCATCGTGCTCGGTGGATTCGCCGCACTGCTCGTGATCGCCTACCTTGCGATCGCGCTCGGCGCCTCGACCCTCGTGATCGGCTCCCTGCTCGCCCTCGTGCCGCTGGCCGGCGTGCTGCTCGCCATCCGCTGGGTCGACCGCTGGGAGCCCGAGCCGCGCGGCGCGCTGTGGTTCGCGTTCCTCTGGGGCGCGGCGGTCTCGGTCGTCGTCGCGCTCGTCGTCGATCTCGGCGTGCAGCTCGCGGTGGCGTTCGTCTCGCCCGGCGGCGGGGCCGACGAGGCCGTCGGGGCCGTCGTGCAGGCGCCCGTCGTCGAGGAGGTCGCGAAGGGCTTGGGCGTGCTGCTCGTCTACGCCTTCGCGAGGTGGCAGTTCGACGGGCCGGTCGACGGGCTCGTCTACGCCGCGACGGTCGCGGCGGGCTTCGCCTTCACCGAGAACATCATCTACTTCGGGTCCGCCCTCATCGAGGGCGGTGCAGAATCGCTCGGCGCGACCTTCGTCGTGCGCGGCATCTTCTCGCCGTTCGCGCACGTGCTGTTCACCGCCTGCACGGGGCTCGCGATCGGCATCGCCGCGCGACGCGGTGCAGGCGGCGGCGTGATCGGCTGGTTCCTGCTCGGACTGCTCGCCGCGATCGCGCTGCACGCGCTCTGGAACGGCTCGCTCGCCTTCGGAGACGACGCGGTCGGCCTCTACCTCACCGTGCAGGTGCCGATCTTCGCCGGTGCCGTCCTGCTGGCCGTGCTGCTGCGTCGCGAGGAGGTGCGCACGACGCGCCGCCGGCTCGGCGAGTACGCGGCCGCGGGCTGGTTCAGCCCGGCGGAGGTCGACCTGCTCGCGACGCCGGCCGGCCGACGACAGGCACTGGCGTGGGCTCGTGCACAGCGCCCGCCGCGGACGGCGGGAATGCGACGGCTCATCACCGACGCCACGCACCTCGCCTTCGCCCGGCAACGGATCGCGTCGGGTGTGGGCGGGGCGAAGTCGGTCGCCGACGAGCAGGCGCTGCTCGCCGCGATCGTGTCCGAGCGTGCGGCGCTCATGCGCTGAGGACCGCAACGGCGGCGAGGCGAGCCACCGGATATGATGTCGGCATCCGCAACGACGCGATCGGAGACGGCGTGCCCGTGCCGCAGCGACCCCCTCGGGGCTTCGATGCCGATGCCCTGCGCGACCGACTCCTGCGTGCCCAGGACGACGCCCTCGCCTCGGGCGCGGTGCCCCCGACGCTCCGGCCGGTGGTTCGCGCCTCGTGGGAGCGAGCGCTCCGCGGGGCGATCGACCCGGCGCACGCGCTGCCGAGCATGGAGCTCGATGAGGACGGGTTCCGGGCCTACCGCGAGACGCACGCGCTCGCACCGGTGATGCCCGTGATCCGGCGGCTGCTCGTCGACGATGCGGGTGAGGCCGGCCTGGTCGTCGCCGTCGGCGATGAACACGGACGCCTGCTGTGGGTCGAGGGCGATCCCGCGCTTCGGCATCGGGCCGAGGACATGCTGTTCGTCGCGGGCGCCGACTGGTCGGAGTCGACGGTGGGCACGAACGCGCCCGGCACGGCGCTCCAGGTCGACCGCGGCGTCCAGATCCGCGGCGCCGAGCACTTCAACCGCATCGTCCATCCATGGAGCTGCACCGCAGCTCCGGTGCACGACCCGCAGACGGGCGCCGTGCTGGGCGTCATCGACATCACGGGCACCGATCACGCGGTGGCTCCGCACACGCTCCCACTCGTCATGGCGACGGTGGCCGCGGTCGAGGCCGAGCTCAAGCTCGCGCACCTCGAGTCCGCCGTGCGCAGCACGCTCCGGCGGACGCGGATCCGGCCGGTCGAGCCCGCGGCGACCGCGCTCGACGTGCTCGGCCTGCGCCGCCCCCGTCTCGGCGGTCGCGAGCTCGGCCTCCGCCACGCCGAGATCCTCACGCTGCTCTCCTGGCATCCGCGCGGCCTTCCTGCCGAGCGCCTCGCCGCACTCGTCTACGGTGACGAGTCGAGCACGGTGACCCTGCGCGCCGAACTCGTGCGGCTGCGGCGAACGCTCGACGCCGCGGGTGAGCCTCCGGTCGCGTCTCGCCCCTACCGCCTCGTCCGGCCGCTCGCCCTCGACGCGCACGAAGTGCTCGCGCGCCTGCGCCGCGGCGCCCGCCGCCGGGCGCTCGACGCGTACCAGGGGCCCTTGCTGCCCGACTCCGCCGCGCCCGGCATCGTCGAGATCCGCGCCGAGGTGGCGAGCCGACTTCGCGAATCACTCCTCGCGGATGCCGCCCCCGAGCTCCTCCTCGACTACGCCGAGCGCGACGAGGGGCGCGACGACGTCGAGCTCTGGCGCGCCGTGCTCCGGCTGCTGCCCCCGCGGTCGCCGCGCCGTGCGTCGGTCGTCGCCCACCTCGAGCGACTCGACGCGGCGCTCGGCTGACCGGCCGTCTCCCGTCGACCGCGTGGTCCGCGCATCCCGTCGACCGGGCGCAACGCAGGTGCAACGTCCGGGCAACCGGGACGCAACCCCGCCCGGCCTACGGTGACGTCGTCCCAGCACGGGGCATCCGACAACGACGTCAAGGAGACACGATGACCGTGTACGCCGCGCCCGGCACCCCCGGCGCGCTCATCGAGTTCAAGCCGCGCTACGAGCACTTCATCGGCGGCGAGTGGGTGAAGCCCGAAGGCGGCGCCTACTTCGAGAACATCTCGCCCGTGAACGGAAAGGCCTTCACCGAAGTCGCCCGCGGCACCGCCGCCGACATCGACGCCGCGCTCGACGCGGCGCACAAGGCCGCACCCGCGTGGGGCCGCACGAGTGCCGCGCACCGCGCCGGCATCCTCAACGCGATCGCCGACCGCATCGACCGCAACCGCGAACTCCTCGCCGTCGCCGAGACGTGGGACAACGGCAAGTCGATCCGCGAGCCGTTGAACGCCGACCTCCCACTCGCGAGCGACCACTTCCGCTACTTCGCGAGCCTCATCCGTGCGCAGGAGGGCAGCTTCACGCAGCTCGACGAGGACACGGTGGCGTACCACTTCCAGGAGCCGCTCGGCGTGGTCGGGCAGATCATCCCCTGGAACTTTCCGCTGCTCATGGCGGTGTGGAAGCTCGCGCCGGCCCTCGCCGCGGGGAACGCCGTCGTTCTGAAGCCCGCCGAGCAGACGCCCACCTCCATCCTCGTGCTCGTCGAGCTCATCGCCGACCTGCTTCCGGCGGGCGTGCTCAACGTCGTGAACGGCTTCGGCGTCGAGGCGGGCAAGCCGCTCGCCTCGTCGAGCCGCATCCGCAAGATCGCCTTCACGGGCGAGACGACGACCGGACGGCTCATCCTGCAGTACGCGTCGAACAACATCATCCCCTCGACGGTCGAACTCGGCGGGAAGAGCCCGAACATCGTGTTCGAGTCGGTGGCCGATCGGCGCGACTCGTTCTACGACAAGGCCCTCGAGGGCTTCAGCCTGTTCGCCTTCAACCAGGGCGAGGTCTGCACCTGCCCGAGCCGCTCGCTCATCCAGAGATCGATCTACGACACGTTCCTGGACGACGCGATCGAACGGACGAAGCAGGCGAAGCAGGGCAACCCGCTCGACACCGAGACCCAGGTCGGCGCGCAGGCGTCGAACGATCAGCTCGAGAAGATCCTGAGCTACATCGACATCGGCAAGCAGGAGGGTGCGAAGCTGCTGCTCGGCGGTGAGCGCGCCGACCTCGGCGGCGACCTCAGCGAGGGCTACTACGTGCAGCCGACCATCTTCGAGGGCCAGAATCGGATGCGCCTGTTCCAGGAGGAGATCTTCGGCCCCGTCGTCGCAGTCACGAGCTTCACCGACTACGACGACGCCATCTCGATCGCGAACGACACCCTCTACGGACTCGGCGCCGGCGTCTGGAGCCGCAACGGCAATGAGGCGTACCGCGCCGGCCGCGACATCCAGGCCGGGCGGGTGTGGGTGAACAACTACCACGCGTACCCGGCGGGCGCCGCGTTCGGCGGGTACAAGTCGTCGGGCATCGGCCGCGAGAACAACAAGCTCGCGCTCGACCACTACCAGCAGACGAAGAACCTGCTCGTGAGCTACAACGAGAACCCGCTCGGGTTCTTCTGAATCGGGGCCGCGTTGTCGCTCGAACGATTCGCGGACGGCGTCGTCGGCCGGGTGGTGATCGCGGGGGAGTCGTCGTCGCGGGTGGAGCTCTCACCCGCGGCGGCGACGCTGCTCGACCGCCTCTGGTCGATGCACGGTCCCCTCATGTTCCACCAGTCCGGCGGGTGCTGCGACGGCAGTTCGCCGATGTGCTACCCGGCGGGCGAGTTCGTCACGAGTGAGGCCGACGTGCTGCTCGGCGAGCTCGAGCTCGGTCGGGATGCCTCGGGGTCGGCGCGCGTCGCCGGCTTCTGGATGTCGGCCGAGCAGTTCGCCTACTGGCGGCACACCCACCTCACCGTCGATGTCGTCCCGGGTCGCGGCAGCGGGTTCTCGATCGAGGCGCCCGAGGGCGTTCGCTTCCTCATCAGGTCTCGGCTGATGCAGGACTGAGGTCACCGCAGGGCGGCGGAACCGCCTGCCCCTGTCGTGCTCCCGGCGTGCCGGAACGCAACAGAAATCCGCCGCCCTGTGGTGTGGCACTGCCGACATCTCTACGGGGCGACGGATCTCTTAGGGTTCCAGCGTGCATGGTGTTCGCCAGTAGCGCAAGACCCCGGTGGACATCCGTCCGCGATGGACACGGGCACGTGGAATCCGTTTTGATTGAGGGCATGACCGATACGAACAGCAAGCCCGAGATCGACGCTCCCGAGGGCCCGGCCCCCGTCGAGCTCGTCATCGAAGACCTCGTCGTCGGCGACGGCGCCGAGGCCCAGCCCGGCTCGACGGTCGACGTGCACTACCTCGGCGTCGAGTTCGACTCCGGTGAGGAGTTCGACTCCTCGTGGGGTCGCGGACAGTCGATCAACTTCCCCCTCTCGGCCCTCATCACGGGCTGGAAAGAGGGCATCCCCGGCATGAAGGTCGGCGGTCGCCGCCAGCTCATCGTGCCCCCGCACAAGGCGTACGGCCCCGCCGGCGGCGGTCACCCGCTGTCGGGCAAGACCCTCATCTTCGTCATCGACCTGCTCGGCGTCAGCTGAGTCGGTCCGTGCTGTGAAGGCCGGTGGGCGAGCGCCCGCCGGCCTTCGTCGTCGTTCGGCTACGATTCGAGCGTGCTGCCCGCCTTCGCCCCCTACCTCGTCGTCTCGATCGGGCACCTCGTGCTCCAGTACGTCGGCCCCGCCTGGAGCGTGACCGCGACGAAAGCGCTGCTCATGCCGCTGCTCGCGCTCGCCGTCGTGATCGTCTCCCGTCGTTCGGGCGCGCCAGTGCCGGCCCTGCTGCTCGCCGGCATCGGGCTGTCGTGGGGCGGCGACGTGCTGCTGACGTTCCCGGGCGACCCCTGGTTCGTGGCGGGCCTCGCCTCGTTCCTGGCGGCGCACGTCGCCTACATCGTGCTCTTCCTGCGGATGCCTCGGGCCCGGCGTTGCCCGCCGGCCTGGGCGCTCGTCTATCCGCTGTGGGTCGTCGCGATGCTCGCCCTCCTGCTGCCCGGTGCCGGCGCGCTCGCCGTGCCGGTCGTCGCGTACGCGCTCGTCATCGGCGCGATGGCGGTGAGCGCTTCGCTGCACGGCGGCTGGATCGCCCTCGGCGGTGCCCTGTTCGTGGTCTCCGACTCGGTGCTCGCGATGGGGCGCTTCCTGCCCGGATACGAGTTCGCGGCGCACGACCTCGCCGTGATGTCGACCTACCTCGCGGCGCAGGGCCTCATCGCGTTCGGGGTGCTGCTGGCGGTTCGCGGTGCGGCGGCGCCGTCTCGCGCACCCGGTCGACCAGTTCTCGCCACGGACCGGTGACCTGGCGCTCGGCGAGCAGCGCCTCGTGCGGGGCGCACTCGATGCGGTAGACGTAGCGGTCGGGCTCGGGGGGAGCGGGGGGCACCTCGCGCCACGGCAGCTCGCCGATGAGCACGACCCAGGCGTCGGGGTCGGGCTGCTCGTCGACCTCGACGCGCCACGTGGTGCGGAGGCCGGCCAGACCCCCGGTGCGCTGCACGATGACCTCCATCGTGCTGGATGCTACTCCTCGATCAGGCGCCGCGCTCGGCCCCGTCGGTCGCCGGCAGCACGCCGACGGTCTGCCAGCCCGTGCGCACCGCGCGGGCCTCTCGCGAGTCGGCGCCGAAGCGCCGCTCGGCCTGGCGAACCGTCTCGGCCGCGAACTCGGCGAACGTCGCCGTCGGGCTCAGCCGCCCGGAGGTGAGCGTGTCGTACCAGATGCGGCCGACGTGCTCCCATGCGAAGCCGCCGAGTTCGCGCGCGGCGAGCGCGAACGCCCGGTTCGGGATGCCCGAGTTCAGGTGCACGCCGCCATTGTCGTCGGTCGTCTCGACGTAGTCGCGCATGTGCGCGGGCTGCGGGTCGCGGCCGAGCACGTCGTCGTCGTAGGCGGTGCCGGGTTCGAGCATCGACCGGAGCGCCCTGCCCTGCACCTCGTCGGTGAAGATGCCCTCGCCGATGAGCCAGGTCGCTGCCTCGGCGTCCTGACCCAGCGCGTACTGCTCGACGAGCGCGCCGAACGCGTCGGAGGCGTGCTCGTTGAGTGCGCCCGGCTGACCCTGGTAGCGCAGGCCCGCCGTGTGCTCGGTGACGCCGTGCGCGAGCTCGTGGCCGATGACGCTCAGCGAATCGGTGAAGCCGCGGAACACCTCGCCGTCGCCGTCGCCGAACACCATGCGCTCGCCGTCCCAGAACGCGTTGTCGTAGTGCTCGCCGAAGTGCACGGTCGCCTCGAGCGGCATTCCGGCGCCGTCGATCGAGTCGCGCCCGAAGACGCGGTCGAACAGCCGGTGCGTGTCGCCGAGCCCGTTGTAGGCGTCGTCGACCGACTCGTCGCCCGTCGCGCGTTCGCCCTCGCGCCGCACGAGCCGGCCCGGCAGCCGCTCGGCGTGCTCCGCATCGGAGATGCGGCGGTCGGGCTGCGACGGCGCGTCGGGCAGCGCGGCGGGCAGTCGCGGCTCGGCGCGGTCGGGCGGCAGCAGCGGCGGCGTCCCGCGCAGTTCGCGTCGCGGCGCGTCGTGCAGCAGCGAGCGCCGGGCCGCCTCGGCGGCGAGCGGGAACCGGTGGGTGGCGTCGGCGATGCGGTCGAGCAGGTACGGAGGGACGATCGTCTGCTGCATGACTCGATCGTCGCACCGGCCGGCGACATCGGCGCCGCGCCGCGCCATAGGCTGGTGGCGTGACCAGCGCCCCGCTCCTCGGCCTCCTGCTCGACGTCGACGGTCCCATCGCGAGCCCGGTGACCCGGTCGATCGCGATCCCGTCGATCGCGCGCGATCTCGCGGCCCTCGCGAACGACGGCAACGCCGTGGTGTTCAACACCGGCCGCTCGGACGCCTTCATCGCCGAACGGGTCGTGCCGCCCCTCGTCGACGCGGGACTCGAACCCGGCGCGCCCGTTTGGGCGATCTGCGAG
Organism: Agromyces sp. NPDC055658; assembly: GCF_053618155.1. NCBI lineage: Bacteria > Bacillati > Actinomycetota > Actinomycetes > Micrococcales > Microbacteriaceae > Agromyces > Agromyces sp. NPDC055658. The sequence continues at coordinate 24,960 of NZ_JBSHHD010000043.1, forward strand.
AAGGGGGCGGTCTGGGCGGCGATCGATCGTGGCGGGCTCGGCGAGGTCTTCGTCGACCTCGACCTCGCCATGCCCGAGGAGTTCACCGCCTACATGCGCGACGTCGTCCGGTCGCAATTCGACGAGGTCGCCTTCTTCGACGAGACCAAGCGCGCGATGGTGTCGGTCGAGCAGCACGTGCACGTGGCATCCGGCGACTACCTCGTGGCCCAGCCGCGCTTCGACGCGCACGCGCATGCGGCGCTCGCGGCCAGGGGCTTCGGCACGGTGCAGGGCGACGAGGAACGACCGGATGCCTCGGGCCGCGTGCACTGGCGGGTCGACCCGAGCATCATCGCCACCGACGTCGAGTCGGTGCGGCTCGGCAAGGATCTCGGCGCGGCACGCGCGATCGAGCTGCTCGCCGAACGCGGCGTCCGTCCGCGGCACTGGCGAACGATGGGCGACTCGCGGGGCGACTACCGCATGGCCGACTGGCTGCACGAGCGGGGCGAGTCGGTCAGGCACGTCGACGTGCGCCCCGCCGACGGCGTGCCCGCGACCGGGTACCCGGTGCTCACCGCCGGCGATCTCATCCACGACGAGGCCGGGGCGCTGTTCCTCGGCCGATGGGCCGAGGCGTCGCGTCGCGGCGACCTCGGCGACGACGAATAGGGCGCACGCCGTTGCCGAAGATCGACCTTGCCGACACCGCCGACGCGGCGGCGTTGCGCGCGCACCCGATCGCGCTCGTGCCCGCGGTCCTGGTGTGCGGCGCCGCCGTGCTGCTGTTCGGGTTCATGGCGCCGATCTCGGGCTACGCGATGATCGCGGTCGGGCTCCTCGCCGCGTGGCTCTGCGACCGTTCGGGGCGCACCGAGCGGCTGCTCGCCGACCTCGCGCTCATCGCGATCGGGCTCGTGATCATCTCGACCATGTCGCTGAAGGCCGACCTCAGCGATGCGGGCATGGTCCGATTCGCGCTCGTGCTGGGCCTCGCGGTCGCGGTGCCGTTCCTCGTCTCGCGCTTCGTCTACCGCGAACGGGTGATCCGCTTCCCCTGGCGCACGGGCCGCCGGTGGACGCGCACGCAGTGGGCCTACCTCGCGGGCGTCACGCTCGCCGGCTGGCTCGTGCTGCCGGCCTACTTCATCGGGTCAGGGGTCTACGAGAACTGGCCGGCGGTCGACGGTGCGAACGAGATCGGTCGGCTCGCGGTCGGGGTGACCGCGGTCGGCACGTGGGACGAGCTGTTCTTCATCTGCACGGTCTTCGCGCTGCTCCTGCGGCACTTCCCGGCCTGGCAGGCGAACCTCCTGCAGGCGACGGTCTTCGTCTCGTTCCTGTGGGAGCTCGGCTACCAGAGCTGGGGGCCGCTGCTCACGATCCCGTTCGCACTCGTGCAGGGCTACACGTTCAAGCTGACGAAGTCGCTGACCTACGTGCTGGTGGTGCACCTGCTGTTCGACCTCGTCGTGTTCCTCGTGCTCGTCTACGCGCACACGGGTGCTCCGGCGATCTTCCCGTTCGTGCCCTGACCGCCGTCGCGACGCGCCGTGAGCGCTACTTCAGCTGCCCGCGCACCTCACCGCCGGGATACGTCGGCGTGTGCACGTTGACGTAGTACGCGCGCGGGTTCTCGGCGATGGCGTCGAGCACGGCCGCGTCGGCGTCGGCGCAGTCCTCGACGGTGAAGGCCGTGGCGTTCGGCACCGAGAGCGGCACGACGACGCCGCCGGCGACGCCGCGCGGGGCGAGGTGGATGTGCGCGGCCACGGCGCCGGCGGTGAGCCCCTCGACCTCGAGGGTGTAGCAGAACTCGCCGTCGGCGATCTCGTAGGCGATGAAGCCGTGCCCGCCGCCGGTGGCGCCGGTCGTCTCCTGCTCGTTGTTCAGCGGAATGGCCGGTGTGCCCGGTGGCCTGGCCTGCGCGGCGGCCGCCGTGGTGAGCGTGAGTGCGGCGGCGGCCGCGAGGGCGAGGACGGCGGTGCGGGTCCGATGCTGCGCAATCATGATGAATGCTCGCTTCCTTCGGGTCACGACGCACGCTACGCTGCGCGGCGGTTCGCCTCAACCCCGCCGCGGTTCGCCTGCCGCGCGCGACGCGTCAGTTCCGCTCGACGACGGCTCCGTGGCCGGCGAGCCAGTCGAGCAGCACCTCGGCGTGGTTGACCTGCGTGTCGCGTGCGCCGTAGAGCAGCGTCACGCGATCATGCTCGCGCCCAAGCTCGAGCAGTGCGTCGGCTGCGGCGTTCTCGTCGAGTTCGGCGCGGTAGCGCGACGCGAAGTGCTCGAAGTCGCCCAGCCGGTCGGCGGCGTGGTGCCACTCGGTGCGCAGCTCGGGGGAGGGGGCGACCGCCTTGTCCCACAGGTCGAGCTCGGCGCGCTCCTTGCTCACGCCTCGCGGCCACAGCCGGTCGACGAGCACCCGGTAGCCGTCGCCCGCTTCGGCGGGCTCGTACACGCGCTTGATCACGAAGGCCATGCGCCCAGTCTCGCCGCGCGCGCTCGCCGAAGCAACGGATGCCT
>NZ_JBSHHD010000044.1:0-26976 GCF_053618155.1 Agromyces sp. NPDC055658
GTCTGCGAGGCGTGCGCGCCGACCTCGGCGTCCGCGCTCGCGCACACCCCGCGAAACGCCGAAGGCCCCGGCGAACCGGGGCCTTCGAATGGAGCCGCCTGTGGGAATCGAACCCACGACCTTCTCATTACGAGTGAGACGCTCTGCCGACTGAGCTAAGGCGGCGTGACCCGCGTCGCGCGAAGCGCACCGCGTGGCACGAGAGACAATACTAGCGGATGCTCCGGGGTGCGAATGACCACGCTCGGCGTTCGGCGACGCGTATGCCTCGGGCCGGGCGACGGCGCGTTCGCCGACGCGTCGAACCGCTCAGCACTTCGGATCGCTCGAGGGCACGGTGCCGTCGATGAAGTACGACTCGACCGCGTCGTCGACGCAGGCGTTCGACTTGTTGTAGGCCGTGTGCCCTTCGCCGTCGTAACTGACGAGCACGCCGGAGTCGAGCTGGTCGGCGAGCGACACGGCCCACTCGTACGGCGTCGCCGGGTCGCCGGTCGTGCCGACGACCAAGATGGGATCGGCGCCCTCGGCGTGCAGTTCGGCGGGTTCTCGCTTCGCCTCGTGCGGCCAGTTTCCGCAGGACAGGTCGCCGAAGCCCATGTACGGTCCGAAGGTCGGCGCCGCGTCGGCGATCTCGGCCGCCCGCTCGCGCATCACCGCGACATCGGACTGCGACGGGTAGTCGAGGCAGTTGATCGAACGGAACGCCTCGGTCGAGTTGTCGAGGTAGGTGCCGTCGGGGTTGCGCCCGTTGTACGCATCGGCATAGGCGAGCGCAGGGTCGCCGTCGCCGAACATCGTCGCGTCGAACAGGTCGTCGAGGTACCCCCACATGTCGGGGCTGTAGAGCGGGTAGATGATCGCGGTGACGAGCGTGTCGGCGCCCACCATGCGACCGTCGCTGCCCCGCAACGGACTGGCGTCGACCGAGGCGACGAGGCGCCCGACCTGATCGCGGGCCTCGTCGAGGGTGCCGTCGAACGGGCAGCCGTCGCGTACGAGGCAGTCCTCGAGGTAGGCGTCGAACGCGCCCTCGAACCCGACCGCCTGCGCCTTCGACACCTCGTAGTCGCTCGACGACGGGTCGAGTGCCCCGTCGAGCACGAGCCGGCCGACCTTCTCGGGGTACAGGTCGGCATAGGTCGCCCCGAGGAACGTGCCGTACGAGTACCCGAGGTAGTTGAGCTTCTCGTCGCCGAGCACCGCCCGCAGCAGGTCGAGGTCGCGCGCCGCGCTCACCGTGTCGACGTTCGCGAGCAGGTCGCCGGTGTTCTCGGCGCAGGCTTCGCCGAAGTCGGCGTTCGCGTCGCCCACCGCGGCGATCCACTCGTCGCTGCCCCGCTCGGCCGGCTGCACGCCGTAGAGGTACTCGTCCATCTGGGCGGGCTCGTAGCACGTCACCGGGGTCGACCGCCCGACTCCGCGCGGGTCGAACCCGACGACGTCGAAGCGCTCCTGGAGCGGCTGCCCGACGGCGTAGTCGAGCGAGTCGTGCACGAAGTCGTAACCGGAGCCGCCCGGCCCGCCGGGGTTCACGAGCAGCGAGCCCAGCCGGTCGCCGCTCGCGACCTGCCGCACGAGGGCGAGGTCGATCTCGCCCGCCGACGGGTCGCTCCAGTCGAGCGGCGCCTTCGCGGTCGCGCAGCCGAGCCCGTCGCCGCAGCGCTCCCACTCGAGCACCTGCGTGTAGAACGGCTCGAGCTCGGCCGGGACGTGCTCTCCGGTCGGCGTCGAGACGGGCTGCGGCCGCTCGAGGAGCGAGGGCATGCACCCCGTCAGCGCCAGCACCGCGACGAGGGCGGCGGCGATGGCCGCGCCACGCCGGCCACGAGGCATCCGCATGTTCGGGAACCGGGCGCCGCGGCCCGACGTGCTGATGGTCGTGTCGGTCATGCGGCCCTTCGGGTCTCTGGGGTGCGCACGGCCGAGACCAGCATGGCCTCGAGCGCGAGCGCGGGCTGGACGTTGCCCTCGATGCGGGTACGCGCGGTCTGGATCGCGTCGAGCGTGGCGAGCGTGCCCGCTGGCGACGCCTGTTCGGCGGCGTGCTCGAGCCTCGGCAGGAGTTCGCGGTTGACGAGCTCGACGTCGGCGCCGAGCTGGATCAGCAGGATGTCGCGGTAGAGCGAGGAGAGATCGACGAGGATGCGGTCGATGCCGTCGCGCAGGCTGCGGGTCGCCCGACGCTTCTGGTCGTCTTCGAGGGCCTTCAACTGCGGACGGAGCGCGGGCGGCACGGCCTGCCCCGGCGCGATGCCGAGCGAGTGCAGCGCGTGCTCGCGCTCTTCGGCGTCGCGCAGCTCGGTGATCGCCTTCGCGTCGTCGCCGGCGATCTCGAGGAACCGCGCGGCGGTCATCACCGCGCCGGCCGTCGACCGCACGTCGAGCGCGAGCTCGAGGGTCTCGGAGCGCCGGGCGCGCGCATCGTGGTCGGTCGCGAGGCGGTGCGCCATGCCGATGTGGCTCTGCGCCTCGCGAGCAGCGCGCTCGGCGAGCTCGGCGTCGACGCCGTCGCGACGCACGAGCAGGGCCGCGACGTCGGCGACGCTGGGCACCTGCAGCCGCACGGAGCGCACGCGCGACCGGATCGTCGGGATGAGGTCGGCCTCGCTCGGCGCGCACAGGATCCATACCGTGCGCTCCGGCGGCTCCTCGAGCTCTTTCAGCAGGAAGTTCGACGTGTGCTCGGTCATGCGGTCGGCGTCTTCGACGATGATGACGCGGTGCCGCCCGATCGACGGCGCGTAGTGCGAACGCTTGACGATGTCGCGCACGTCGTCGCGCTTGATGATGACGCCCTCGGTCGCGAGCACGTGCAGGTCGGGATGGCTGCGCGCGTCGACCTGGATCCGCGTCGCCTCGTCGCCGTCGGGCGCACCCGAGATGAGCGCCGTCGCGAAGGCGTAGGCGAGGTTCGACCGGCCGGAGCCCGGGGGGCCCGTGATGAGCCACGAGTGGGTCATCTGCTGCGACGCGCCTGCCGTCGGGGCCGTCGCCGCATCGTCGTCGACGCCGCGCGTCGGGGCGGATGCCTCGGGTCGGGCGCCGGCGGCCTCCGCGGCCGCTCGGAACACGGCGATCGCCGCGTCCTGGCCGGTCAGCTCGCTCCACACGCTCATGGGATCCACGCTACCTTCCGCCGCCGACGGCGGACTCAGCGGGCACTCAGCAGCGCGGCGACCCGTTCGCGGACGGCCTCCGCGATCACGTCGACCGGCTTCGACGCGTCGACGACGAGGAAGCGCGCGGGGTCGGCCTCGGCGAGCGCGAGGTAGGCGGCGCGCACCCGATCGTGGAACTCGGATGCCTCGGCTTCGAGCCGGTCGTACCGCGTGCGCGCCTCGTCGAGGCGACCGCGCGCGGCCGTCGCGTCGAGGTCGAGCAGGATCGTGAGGTCGGGCATGAGCCCCTCGGTCGCCCATTCCGAGATGCCCCGAACGGCTTCGGGGTCGAGCACCCGGCCCGCGCCCTGGTAGGCGACGGACGAGTCGATGTACCGATCCTGGATGACGACCTCGCCGCGCTCGAGCGCGGGCCGCACGACGGTGGCGATGTGATGGGCGCGGTCGGCGGCGTAGAGCAGCGCCTCGGCCCGAGGCGCGATGTCGCCGCGGTGGTGCAGCACGATCTCGCGGACCTCGACGCCGACCGCGGTGCCACCGGGCTCTCGCGTGCGCACGACGGTGCGCCCGTCGTGCGCGAGCCACTCGCGCAGCAGCTCGGCCTGCGTCGTCTTGCCCGAGCCGTCGCCCCCCTCGAGGGTGATGAACAGGCCGGGCGCGCTCACTTCTTGGACGCCGTCTTCTTCGCCGCGGGCTTCTTCGCGGGTGCCTTCTTGCGTTGTGCCGCCGGGCCCTTGTCGCGCTTGATCTGCAGCAGCTCGACCGCACGTTCGAAGGTGATGTCCTCGACCGACTCGGCGCGCGGGATCGTCGCGTTCGTCGTGCCGTCGGTCACGTACGGGCCGAACCGACCGTCCTTCACCTTGATCGGCTTCCCGCTCACGGGGTCGTTGTCGAACTCCTTGAGGGCGCTGGAGGCGCGTCGGGCGCCGTACTTCGGCTGTGCGAAGAGTTCGAGCGCACCGGCGAGGTCGATGTCGAAGATCGCGTCCTCGCTCGGCAGCGTGCGGGTGTCGGCGTCCTTCTTGAGGTAAGGGCCGTACCGGCCGTTCTGCGCGGTGATCTCGACGCCCGACTCGGGATCGAGGCCGACCACGCGGGGCAGGTCGAGCAGCTTCAACGCGGTCTCGAGGTCGATCTCCTCGATGTGCATGCTCTTGAACAGTGACGCCGTCCGCGGCTTGGGAGCCGCCGCCTTCTTCGGGGCGCGCTTGGCCTTCGGCGCTTCGACGACCTCGCCCGTCGCGGGATCGACGGTCGCCTCGGCCGCCTCGGCGACCGGCTCGGGCTCGAGCTCGGTGACGTACGGCCCGAAGCGGCCGTCCTTCACGACGACCTGCTTGCCGTTGTCTGGGTTCGCACCGAGCACGCGGTCGCTCTGCACGGGCGCCTCGATGAGTTCGCGCGCCTTCGCCTCGGTCAGTTCGTCGGGGGCGAGCCCCTCGGGCAGGTTCACACGGCGGGGCGTGGCGTCGGCGGCCGCATCGGCGTCGACCGCCTCGAGGTACGGGCCGTACTTGCCGATGCGCAGCGTGATGTCGGGCGCGATCACGACGGAGTTGATCTCGCGGGCGTCGATGTCGCCGAGGTTGTCGACGACCTGTCGCAGTCCGCGGTGCTTGTCGGATCCGAAGTAGAAGCTCGACAGCCAGTCGACGCGATCGGCTTCGCCCGCGGCGATGTGGTCGAGGTCGTCCTCCATCTCGGCGGTGAAGTCGTACTCGACCAGGTCGCCGAAGTGTTCCTCGAGCAGTCGCACGACCGAGAACGCGATCCAGCTCGGCACCAGCGCCTGACCGCGCTGCGTGACGTACCCGCGATCGAGGATGGTCGAGATGATCGAGGCGAACGTCGAGGGGCGGCCGATGCCGAGCTCCTCGAGGCGCTTGACGAGGCTCGCCTCGGTGTAGCGCGGCGGCGGGCTCGTCTCGTGCCCCTTGGCCTCGAGCTCGTCGAGCGACAGTTCCTGGCCCTCGGCGAGCTGCGGCAGCTTGGCATCGCCTGAGGCGTCGTCGCGATTGCGCTCTTCGTCGCGACCCTCTTCGTAGGCGGCGAGGAAGCCGCGGAAGGTGATGACGGTGCCGCTCGCGGTGAACTCGGCGATGGTGCCGCCGATCTTCGTCGTGGTCGCTGCCGGCGACGTCGCCGAGGCGGCCGTCGGCCCGACCTCGATCGTGACGGTCGCCGTCTGTCCCTTGGCGTCGGCCATCTGGGAGGCGACCGTGCGCTTCCAGATGAGGTCGTAGAGGTCGAACTCCCGCCCGCGCAGCGCGCCCTGGAGCGACGCCGGCGTGCGGAACACCTCGCCCGAGGGGCGGATCGCCTCGTGGGCCTCCTGCGCGTTCTTCGACTTGCCGGCGTAGACACGCGGCTTGTCGGGCACCGAGTCGGCGCCGTAGAGCGCGGTCGCCTGCGTCCGCGCGGCCGAGATCGCCTGCTGCGAGAGCGAGTTCGAGTCGGTGCGCATATAGGTGATGTAGCCGTTCTCGTACAGCGACTGCGCCACCCGCATCGTGTCCTTCGCCGAGAGCCGGAGCTTTCGCGCGGCCTCCTGCTGGAGGGTCGAGGTCGTGAAGGGAGCGGCGGGCCGGCGCGAGTACGGCTTCGTCTCGAGCTTCGAGACGCGACGGGCGACGGCGTCGTCGCGAAGGGCGGAGGCGAGCGCCTGAGCGGTCGGCTCGTCGATGACGACGGCCTTGGACGTGAGCCTTCCGGCGTCGTCGAAGTCGCGACCGGTGGCGATGCGCTCGCCGCCGACACGGACGAGCTTCGCCTCGAACGCGCTGCCGGGGGCATCCGTGGCGAACGTGCCGACGAGGTCCCAGTAGCCCGCGGCGACGAAGGCGAGCCGTTCGCGCTCGCGGTCGACGACGAGGCGGGTCGCGGCCGACTGCACGCGGCCGGCCGAGAGGCCGGGACCGACCTTGCGCCAGAGCACGGGCGACACCTCGTAGCCGTACAGGCGGTCGAGGATGCGCCGGGTCTCCTGCGCATCGACGAGCGCGGTGTCGAGCTCTCGGGTGTTGTCCTTCGCCTTCTGGATCGCGTCCTTCGTGATCTCGTGGAAGACCATTCGGCGCACCGGCACCTTGGGCTTGAGCTCCTGCAGCAGGTGCCACGCGATGGCCTCGCCCTCGCGGTCCTCATCGGTGGCGAGCAGGAGTTCGTCGGCGCCCTTGAGCGCGCGCTTGAGTTCGGCGACCGTCTTCTTCTTGGAGTCGGAGACGACGTAGTACGGCTCGAAGCCGTTGTCGACGTCGACCGAGAACTTGCCGAGCGGGCCCTTCTTGAGCTCGGCGGGCAGGTTCTTCGGCTCGATCAGGTCACGGATGTGGCCGACCGACGACAGCACCTCGTATCCCTCGCCCAGGTATTGGGCGATGGACTTCATCTTGGTCGGCGACTCAACGATGACCAGTTTCTTCGCGCCTGACACCAGACTCCTCTTTGTTCCACTTGAGACGAGAACGCACTTCGAATGCCGCGCCCCCGAGCGGTGTGCCGTGATCGGCGGTACGCTCCGCCGACAGCCACACGATACACATTCCCACCGGGAGTACGCCCACTCCACCGCGTCGAAACCTCTCGCGCCCACTCGCCGCGCCCTCTTGCGGTTCGCACCCGGCGGAGGAGAATGGCCGCATGGACACGTCATCTCACGGCTCGTACACGGCCAAGCTGATCGACGGACCGCTCGAGGGCAAGACCGTCGCGACGGGCTTCCTCGACACGGGCGACCCCAAGCCGCGGCTCGAGCTCAACGCCGACGCCGGCAAGCGCTACATCTACTCGCGCGCGGCCGGGCTCGAGTTCGAGACCCCGGGCGACGATCGCCCCTCGGCGGTCGACTACCGGTTCATCGAGACCGTCTTCGACTGAGCCCCGGAGTCAGCCCACCCACCCCGGCGGGCCGGCCCGCGCCCTCGCCGAGATGACGAGGCCGAGGACGCTCGCGTTCACCGAGACCTCCGCCACCGGCCCGTCGAGTGCGCAGGCGGTGAGGCTCGCACCGTTGCGGGCGGCGAGTTCGGCCGCGAGTTCGCAGGGCACGCCTGCGACGATCCCGGCCGATGCGTCGGCTGCGGCCAGCGCCGCGGCGTCTGCGGCGTTCGCTGCGCGCTGCGATGTGATGAACGCACCGAGGAGGGGCACGACGAGCGACGCCACGAGCACGATCGCGCCGACGAGACCGACAGCGACGACCGTCGCCGCACCCCGGTCATCGCGTGAGCGGTCGGCGACGTCGTCGCCGGTGTCGGTGCCGGTGTCGGTTTCGCGGACGCGATCTCCGTCGCACCTCACAGTCCACCGCCCAGCGCGCACGAGCGGGCTTCGAGCCGCACGGCGGCGAGCAGTCCCGCGCCCGAGCTGCTGAGCAGGGCGCAGACGATGTCGCCGTCGTGCGACACCTCGATCGCCACGTCGCCCGCGACATGCGAGGCGATCGTGCGCGCCCGCCCTGCGTCTTCGCCGCGACCGAGCGCGCGGGCCGCGTCGGCCGCCGCGTCGGTGAGCCGCACCTGCTGCGCCGCGAGCTGCACCGCTCCGAGGCATGCCGCGAGCACCAGCGCGATCGCCGGCAGCGCGACGGCGAACTCCGCCGTCACGCTGCCGCGCTCGCGATCAGCCGACCGTGAGCGCATTCCGCACGAGATCGGTGAGGATGCCGCGCACCTCGTCACCGCGCAGGATGACGACGAGGAGCCCGGCGAAGCCGACGGCGGCCATGGGCCGACTATGCCGAGTTTCCCGGCATTGCCCGCATTCGCCTTCGAGGTTCAGGAGATCCGCGAAGCCGCCTAACAGACTCCCCGCCGGGGCGTCCGGCGGGGCCCACCAAGGGCCGCGAGGCCCACCAAGGGAATGAGGAAACAGATGGTTATCAACAAGCAGGCGCTCGTCGCGGCAATCACGAAGTTCCGCGCCGACACCGCCACGGCGGTCAAGTTCGCGGACCGCGACTTCACCCACAACGCGATCACGAGGAAGCGCCACGAGGGGGTCATGGCCGCGCGCGGCGAACTGCTCAAGGCGATGCCCGCCGAGCCGACCGCCCCGGGCGTCACCCCGGCGTCGGTCGTCGCGGGGCTGACCCCGAAGACGGCGGACGCTGTGGCGGTGCAGGCGCGCGAGCTCGGGATCGTCCAGCAGTTGCTCGGCTCGGGCCGCGTGCTCGAAGAGGTCGTCCGGGGTGCGAGTCCCGAGCGCCTCGCCGCCATCGCCGCGAACGCCGAGGTGCTGCCCGACGCGATCGGCTCGGACAACCCCGCGTCGGTGGTCGAGGGCATCCACGGGCGCGTGTTCGAGGCGCTGGTCGAGGCGGGCCACCCCGAGGCCACCATCGCCGCCGAGGCCCAGCGCGCGTACGACGAGCAGGCCGCGTGGCGTCAGGTGATCAAGGACACCATCGAGGGCAACGAGTTCGGCGGCGGGCTCACCGCGCTGCACGGGGCGGACGCCGAGGGGTTCAAGCTCCTTCAGGCTGCGAACACCGACCCGGTGCGGGACGCCGACACGGGTGAGCGGGTGCGTCAGCTCGACCGCACCTTCGGCATCGGCATCGCGAAGGCTGAGGCGGCCTGATCGTGGCGGCAAGCGAGCGCACGGCGGGGGCTTCGGCCCCCGCCCGGGCGCGGAACCCGAACCGCACACCGCCCGAAGTCGAGGCGCGGATCGTCGAACTGGCGCGGTCGGGCAAATCCCGGCGGGAAGTCCGGGAGGCGACCGGTGTCGGTCAGCAAGCGATCACTCGGATCGTCCGTGAAGCCGGGGTCGAGTGGGCACGGGCGGGCTCGGGTTCGAGCGGCACGCCTGAGGCTGCGGCGAAGGCGCGGGGCTACCGGTCGGAGTACCAGTCGACTCGACGGGAGGAGACCGCGACCAAACTGCTGGAGCAGATGGCGAAGACGGCGGACCTTCTGGCGGGTGACATGCCCCCTCGGGATCGGCAGTCGCTCTCACAGTCGCTGGACGCTCTGACTCGGGCTTACGCGAACATCACGAAGAACGACGTGACACTCTCCGAGCAGGAGCAGATGCGCAAGTCAATGTCGATGCTGGAACTGCTGATGGTTCAGGTTCGGGCTCGGGGTGACGACCCCGACCTGCGTGTGGAGGTGCAGGCCGACGGTACGAAGGTCACTCACTTCGCCAGTGGTGGATCGATCGAAGAGTAGGCGTCCTGCTCGGACGGCGAACGCCCCCGGTGCCTTCGAGATGTCGGGGGCTTCGTCATGCTCTGAGCTCCTCGCGCCTCTTCCGCGACCTCTCGCGCCGCAGACCCCCACAAATACCGGCGACGCCCTACGAGGTCGAGGAAAACCCCACGGAAGGCCGCGCCGTGGCGCTCCGTGGCTTGTCGGTACCGACTGCCATGCTGGAGCCGTGCCTGAGAAGACATCCCCGACCCTCGCAGAATGGGCGGCAACCCTTCCGACCGTGTTGGTCGGCGGCGACAACTTCACGACGTGGCCAGACTTGAAGTGGGCACGCGCCTGCTCCCACATCGCGCTGTTCGAGGCCCGGCTGCGAGAGTGGCACGCCAGCGCCCCAATGTCAGTCGAGGGTGTGCTGCGCGAGGACCGCCAAGGCATGGACCTCGTGGCGCATGTACCCAAGGGCATCCCGACGCACGAGTGGGCGCTCGACCTCGGTGACGCCATCCACAACATGCGGTGCGCGTTCGACGCCGTGGCCTGGGGCATGGCGCACTTTGAGGGCGCGAAGCCCACGAAGCCCAAGCGAGTGAAATTCCCGATCTTCGACGAAGAAAGCAAATGGGACGAAGCGGTTCGGGACTGGATCGGTGAGCTACGGCCCGAATTCCAAGCGCGCCTACGGCTGATGCAGCCGTTCAACTACACCACTAGCTCCGGTCCGCCGTTCGGGTTGTCGCTACTGCATGACCTCGATATCCGCGACAAGCACAAGGACACGCTCGACGTATCGGCGAACTTGAACGAACTACTCACGACCGGTGGATTGTTCGAGTTTGAAGACCCGGATGCCAAAGCGTTCCTGCGCCTAGAAATGCACAAGGACGTGGGATTCACCGATGGTGCGGTCGTCGCCGCGCTGTACACCGGGGCAACAGTCAGCAGGGTCGAGAAAGCGCTGTTCCGTCCGACCCTGCGTGTCGTGTTGACTCACGACTCCGTGAGCTACGACGCGCTCTGGGCGCTCCACCACCTCCGCCAAGAGACCCGGCGGTACCTCGACATCCTGCTCGGTGGTCTCGCTCGCCCGGACGATGCCGACGAGGATGAAGTGCTTTCGACGGACGTCGATTCGTCGACTCCTTCTGCACCCGCTGATTCCTAGTCGGGCCAGCGCACGACCCCTGCGTGCTCGGCCCGGACACGGTGGAGGCTCGCCGCCCGGGGAGCAGGCACCCGGACGGCGAGCCCCCATGACCAGCCCCAACGCGAAAAATTTCACCATCTCGGAGCAGCCAGAAACTGACGACACGTCGGCTCAGGCACGGCGAAACCCCCCGGATAGGCGTGTCCGGGGGGTTTCAGGGCCATTGCTCACCCGGCCCCATCCAACCAGACCGAGCGTTCTCGCGGAATGTGGGGGACTCGCTTTGTAGGCCCTCCACACTGCCCGGACGGGACCTCGTTTGTAGGCCCTCACAGTGACTCAACGGCAACCCCACGCTTCAATTGCGTGACAAGCCCTGCTCATGCTGGAATGGGTCCAGAAGGCGCTCAGCGCCACAAACGAGAGAACGAGCAGAGTCCGAAACCCCGTAGGCGCGGGGCGAGGCGACGAGTTCAACCAGCACTCCGACGCAAGCTGGCAGTCGCCCCTCCTAGAGGGACTCACCATTGCTCTCCAACAACCCGACGTCCGACGTCTCCGTCGACTTCACACCCGCCCCCGCCGACGACGCCGATCTCGCGTGGCTTCTCCGTACACTGTTCGCCGAGCCCGCCCCCGAAGAAGCAACCCCACCGCAGTGCGGCTTCGACGCCGCCTGCGAACGCGTCATCCGACACCTCGACTGGTTCGCCGCCGATGCCCACGCCCGGGAGGTGGCCTAGTGCCGCGCCTCGACGGGAAGCCCAGCGCAGGCGACAGCATCCACTCGCCGCGCCAGTACCTCACCCCCGAAGACGCCGAGGCCGGACTCGAACAGGCCCGCCGTCTCATCCGGCTCGGGTGCGCCGTCTTCGTCGCCCGCCCGGCCCGTGACCGTCGTAGCCTCCACTGGGACGCTTCGTGGGGTCACGGCGGCTCGGGGTACTGGCTGCCCGAGGACTGGGAATCCACCCCGGTAAGCCTCGGCACTCTCGACCGTTACCAGTACGGCGACGCCCTCGGCCTCGTCACCGGCCACGCCCTCGACGTGCTCGACGTGGACCCCCGCAACGGCGGCGACAAGGACCTCGCCGAACTCGTGCAGCTCGGGCTGGTGCCGACCGCCTACGCGAAGGCCGCGACCCCCTCAGGCGGCGTCCACCTGTTCACCGCGCCACACGGCGTCCGCAAGACCAAGCGCGGCGGGCTCGACCTCCAAGCTGGAGACCCCAAGGGACAGGGGCGCGGATTCGTCTGGATCGCGCCGACCGTCCGCCGGTCGAAGGTCTCAGGGCAGGTGCAGGCGTACCGCTGGGTCGAACCGCTCACGCAACAGCGAGTCGGACCACCGGACGACACCGCAACCGCCCTCGTCGAGTGGTTCCACGCCGTCGAGCCGACCACCTCGACCGCCGACGAGCACCACTGGTCGGGCGACTCCGACGCGTGGCTCGCCGCCCACACGACCGGCAAGACGCTCACCCCGGCGGTGACTCGGGCGGTGCAGCCGTTCATCGACGGCGAGCCGTTCGACGGGCACCACCGGATGCTCAAGTTTCAAATCCACCTCGTGCGGCTCGCCGCCGAGGGACACAACGGCGTCCCCGAGGCGCTGACCTTCGCCAGACAGGTCTGGCTCGATACCCCTCACACCTCCGAAGAAGACCCGGCCCAGGAATGGGACACCGCCCTTGACCGGGCGATCACGAAATACGGAGGCACCAACGAATGAGTCCAAGAATCCCTGAATACCTCGGGGGCGAGCCGACCGGCGGGGTGACCTCCTTCGACCGTGCGGAAGCCGCCGCCGCGCTCAACACGGCAAAGGGAGACGCAACGACCGGCTACCTCGTGAGCGAGGGCGGCGTCCTTCGGGTCGAGTGCGTGAAGGCGAGCAAGTCCAGCGTCGAGTCATTCACCCTGCCTTGGGCGGACTTCGACTTGGAGCCGCTCGGGCGGGTGGTCGAGACCGGTGGGATCGTCAAGGCGTACCTCGCGCTCCTGCACACGACCGACGCGGTGCACTCGGTCGTCTTCACACCCGAACTTCTGTCGGACGAGCGCAAACTCCGTCCGTTCCTCGCCCGCTACGGGGCATCGTGGACCGACCCCGCGATGGTCTCAGCGCGCATGGCTCCCGGCGTCCGGCTCCTGCGTTTCCTCAAGGCACACTCGAAGGGCACCGCCCGAGTGGCTGACCACCTCGGGTGGGATGAGGCGTCTCAGGCGTTCATCACGTTCTCCGGCGTGATTCGGGCGGACGGCCCGCACGACTCGTGGGTAGACGGAATCAACGTCGTCGCCGACCCGCACCTGCTCGAACTCGGCGCAGACTTCGCGTACGGCTTCGAAGCCGACGCGGCGACTGCTCGGGCCGTGCTCCGCGAAGTGCTCACATGGCACGACGAGGAGACCATGGCGGTCTTCGGGGCTTGGTGGGCGGCGTGCTTCCTCAAGCCGCAGACCATGCGCCGGTCGTCGCTCTTCCCGTTCATGGCGCTCGAAGCGCACTCGGGGTCCGCCAAGACCACGGGCGCGTTCGGTGACCTGCTCAAACTGGCGGGGTCCAACATCGGTCACGAGCTGAGCACCACGGCGTCATTCCGAGACAAGGTGTCGGTGAACCGCTCGGGGATCATCTGGAACGACGACGCCAACGACCTCGCCTCGCTGGACGAAATCCTCCGGGGCGCGACAATGGGCGTCACCGCGAACAAGAAGCGGAACGACAACACGACCACCGCCCGAATCCCTCTGGTCGCCCCGATCCTGCTGTCGGGTGAGGGTCTGGGGATTCAGGGGCAGAAGGCGCTCACGGATCGGGCGATCCTGCTGACCCCGCCGCCGGTCACGGAACGCCGGTCACTGCGCGACCCGAGCCGAAAGCAGTGGGAGGACGTTACCGCCTTCCGCGATGAGCACGGCAACTTCACCCAGTACGCGGGCTGGCTCGTGCAGTTCGCGCTCCAGCACGCAGACGCGTACCTCGCGAAGCTCGCCGAGGCACAGCGACAGTTCTCGGGTCGCTACGGCGACAATCTCGCGGTCGTGACGGCGGGGGCGTGGCTCTTGGACGAAATGGCAGGTACCGGAACGTGGGCGAAGGACCTCGTGGCCCCGTGGTGCCGTGAACGTGCCGAGGCTTACCTCCCCGGTGAGAACAGCCTCACCGAGAGGGTGATCCCGTGGGCGCTCGAACAGTTCGGGCTGCCGCTGTGGGTCCGAGGCCAGAAGGCCCCGACCGTTCGCTCCTACGGGCAGGAAGTGGCCCCCGGCGTGATGCTCACCCGCACTGACCCCGGCACGCTCACCGAGGCCACCACCCTCTGGGTCAACACGTCGCGGCTCGCGCACCTCTGGGGCGAACACCACAAGTCAGCGCAGGAGCGCACGGAAACGGCGCGCGCACTGCAAGGGCAGGTCACCGGAGTGACGGGACCGAGGGAGGAGTGGGCCAAGGCGAAGTTCGCAGACGGACAGAAGGAGTACCGCCCGCTCCTGCCCGCCTACGGGCGTCGGGTTCTCGAAGGCTTCGAGGGGGTGGGCGGCGATGACGAATAGAGAGAGCCCCGCTCTCTACCCCCTCTCTACCCCCTCGCCGGCCGTGACAGACGGTCAAGGGCTCGAGGCGAAGGACCGCAGTAGAGAGCAGATAGAGAGCCCAATAGAGAGCCCAATAGAGAGACCCCCTCTCTACCCCTCAGAGGCCCGGAAGGACGCGGAGAGAAACCCCCGTAGAGAGCTCCTCCCGAACACACCCCCCAACGCGCACGAAGAGCACCACGAGAAGCCCTCGTTTCCCGCTCCGGGGGTGGGTTCTCCGGACAGGCTCTCTACCCCCCCACACAACCAAACCCAACCCAACCCACTTTCCCGAACTCTCGCGCGCGAACGACTCGACCACAAGGAGCACGAAGTGAGCACGACCAACCAGATTCCGGAGGGCCTGCCGGACTGGCTCGCCCCGCACGTCGACGAGGTGGCGGTTTGGGAACCGATCAGCGGCCCAGGCCGTGCCAAGTGCTGGGTGACGCAGTGTGATCGCGACGCCGCTCAGCTCGGTCTGTGCTCGACCCACCATCAGGCCGCGAAGCGGCGGTGGAGTCCGCGTCCCTCGGACGCCACACGTGGCCGTCGCAAAAAGCCGGGGGTCGTACCGGCGGGCGACTCGGAAACCAGCACCACGCCCAACACCAAGAACGCCTGAGGAGGCAATCAAAATGAAGAGCAGCAAGCAGCGAAACCGGATCTACACGGCGCAGGTGCGCTACAAGGCCGCACTGGCGCAGGCACAGGCAGTCCCGTCGATGTACACGCGGCGTGAACTCAAGCGCGCCGACCGGGCCCTGAGGCTCGCCACGCTGCCCACGTGGAAGCGCGTTGTGCCGTCCGTGGTCATGGGCGGGGTGCTGGTCGCCGTGGTCGTCTCGTGCAGCGCGAACGCCGCCGCTGACCGTGCCGAGATCGAGCGGTGCATCGCGGCGCACGAGCAGGCGCTGGCGGAGGCGGGCTCGGATCGGGCGGTGACGCCGGGTGAGGTCGCCGCGTGTAACGACCCGGAGCGACGCGCGTTCATCCTCGGCGACCGCTGATGCCGCGTCGGGCTCGGGCTCGTCCGCCGCCGCGCGGCCCTGCCCTCGACAGCAACAACACCAACACCAACAGGAGAACTACCAACATGACCATCATCAACCCGACCCCGACCGTCAAGATCGCGAACCCGCCCCGCGTCGAGGGGACGCAGGATAGCGACCAACTGCGTCGCCTCGGCTACCTCGCCGGGGATGTCGCACGGCGGTTCCACACGACCGGCTCCGAACAGCACGCGACGCTCGGTTACGTCTACCGGGGTGACAACTTCGACGCCGCGAAGGATGCCGACTCTGCGGCATATCTCGTCGCCAGCTTGCTCGCGTGCCTCGCTCACGAACTCGCGGACGGCGAGCTCTCATCGTCCTGCCTCGACGGAACCGAATCGAAGCAGTTCCGCAAGGGCTACAAGGCCGCACTCGATCAGGTCGCTACCGAACTCTTTCAGGCGGCGGACATCCGGCTCTGACCCAACCCCGCCGGGGGTCGGCAACGGCCCCCGGCATCAACACCAAGGAGAACGACATGACCAACGTGACGCCAATCGGCTGGGATCTCGCGCTCGGGCGGCACAAGCTCTACGGCGTAGGGCTCGGGCTGGCACTCGACATCGCACCAGACTTCACCGTCACCTTCTATGCGATCACCGCCGAGGAGGAGACCACGGACTCCGGCGGCTCGTGGGGCATGTGGATGGGCGGCGACGGTCGCGGCACCGCACGCCCCGGCATCGTGCTGGCGACCGGTCAGGATGACCCCACGCCGATGACCAATGCCCGGGGCGAGCAGGTCGCGGAGTGGTGCGAAATGGCGAGCGCGATCGGTTCGCGGATGCTGCCGCGCGTGCTCGCCGCGTGGGGCGACCCGGAGGCGACGGCGCGGCTCGATGCCGAGGTCGCGGGGCTCGAAGCGTCGGCGGAGTTCCGGCAGGCGACCGCACAGGTCGTGGCGATCCTCCGGGACGCCGTGGGGGCTTCTCTCGTGGGCTCGGAGGCGTGCTCGTGAACGCCGACGACCTCGCTCCGGTCCCAGTGGATGAGCACGCGCCGCCGCTTCCCGAGGGCCAGGAATGGGTGACGCCTCGGGATCGGCCCGACGACCGGCTCGTCGTGTTCACCGTGCCGGACGATGCACCGCCGCTCGTGCGCGAGGGGCTCGTTCGGCGACGGGTGCAGGCGGTCGAGGGCGTGTGCCCGTGCGGCGGTCGCATGATCTGGCCCGACGAGGCACCGGCAGTCGGCACGCTCGGCAGGGTGGTGGCTCAGCACTTGGGCGACTGTCCGGCGGGCGACGCGGTGATGATCCCGGCGCTGGAGGCGTGGCGGCGCGAGCGCGGCGACTGAGAGCGGATACCCCTACCGCCGGTTTCTCAGTCGTGTGTTGGTTCCCCTCGGAAACGTGACCCACGGTCACCTTTCGACGTGTCGCATTGTGCGGCGAATTTCGGGGTGGTTGAGTCGCCCGCGACTCACCCGGACGGGACCCAGAACCCGCATCAACAGACAGAACGGAGGCCGTGAATGGCACTCGACCTCGGCACTCTCGTAGCGAAGGTTCGCGTCGACGACGGGGACTTCGACCAGAAGACCTCCGGCTGGTCCGCCAAGGGCGCGGGTATCGCGTCCGCCTTCGGCAACGTCGCGGCGGACGCAATCGGGCAGGCCGCGTCAGCGCTCGGCGACTTCGTGGGCGACGCCATGGAAGCATCCGATGCCACCGACAAGTTCAAGACCTCCCTGCAATTCGCGGGCCTCGACAACGGCACCATCGAACGGCTCACCGCCAGCACCAAGGCATACGCCGACGAAACCGTCTACTCGCTCACCGACATCATGGGGATCACCTCAAACCTCGCCGGGGCGGGCGTCAAAGACTACGACAAGCTCGCCGAAGCCCTCGGCAACTTCAACTCCGTCGCAGGCGGCTCGCAGGAGACCTACGGACGGCTCGGGTCCGTCCTCACCCAGACGGCGGGCGCGGGCAAGCTCACCACCGAGAACTGGAACCAGATCACCGACGCCGTGGGCGGCTCGTCGGCCAAGCTGCAAGAGGCCCTGCTTCAGGCGGGCGCTTACACGGGCGATTTCCGCACCGCGATGGAGAAGGGCGAAATCACGGCGGAGGAGTTCAACGCCGCCCTGATGACCCTCGGCACGGACCCGGTGGCAGTCGAGGCGGCGCGAAGCACCGAGACCTTCGAAGGGGCGGCGGGGAACCTCGCCGCGACCCTCACGGGCGTACTTACCGGGGCGCTGGACCTGATCAAGGGGCCCCTTACGAGCTTCCAGTCGGGCCTCGCGTGGTTCATCGGCAACTCGGGGCTGTTCATCCCGATCATCGCCGGTATCGGGGTGGCGCTGCTCACCGTGTTCGCCCCGGCGATCTGGGCCGCAGTCGCGGCAACCGCCGCATGGACGGTCGCCCTTCTCGCCAACCCCATGACCTGGATCGTGCTCGGTATCGTCGCGCTCGTCGCGGCGATCGTGTGGCTCATTCAGAACTGGGACGTCGCCGTCGCGTGGATCTCCGAGGTCTGGGGCGGGTTCATGGACTGGATCGTCTCGGTGATCGACGGGTTCGTCGCGTGGTGGAACGGAATCTGGGAAGCAGTCGGAGCGTGGATTCAGGAAGTCTGGGATGGCTTCATCGGCTGGATCACCGACCAGTTCAACCTGTTCATGCTCGGCCTTCGCGTGATCGGCGACATGATCGCGACATGGTGGAACGGACTGTGGTCCGGAATCGGCGAGTGGATCAAGTCGGTCTGGGAAGGGTTCGTCGGCTGGATCACTGATCTGGCGACTGGCTGGGTCTCCTTCCTGATGGGCGCGTTCAACGCCTACGTGTCGTTCTGGGTCGGCCTGTGGGAGGGCGTGCAGGACACCGTGGTCAACGTCTGGGAGGGGATCGTCTCGTTCTTCGAGGGTATCCCCGACACGATCCTCGGGTTCTTCCAAGGGGCGGGTCAGTGGTTGTACGACGTCGGCTCCGACATCATCCAAGGACTGATCGACGGCATCAACTCGATGATCGGTGCGGTCGGCGACGCTGTGGGTGGCGTGCTCGACTGGGCGGCTGGGTTCTTCCCGCACTCCCCGGCGAAGCGTGGACCGCTCTCCGGCTCCGGCTGGTACGCCATCGGCGAGGCGGGCGAAGCCGTCGCGGCAGCGTTCGCCGCCGGGCTGGCGGATGACGCGGCGGTGAACGCCGAACTGGAGGCGATGCTGAACGTCCCGATGACCGGCGGTCTCCGCTCGGGCTGGGGCTCGGATGGTCCGGTCACGAGCGTCACAAAGAGTGTCACGTACGTGGCGGCGGAGAACCAGTCGTTGTCGAGCGAGGAGGCGCTGTTCGCGGCCCTCGGTTCGCCCCGAGTGAAGGACTAGGACAATGCAGCACAGCAACCTCCTGAACCTGACCGGTCGCAAGGTGCGTCGCTACCGGATGTGCGCGGTCGCGGTGTGCAAGCGCCCCGCCGGTCCTGACGACCTGTGTGACTCGCACCGCGAGCAGCTGGCCGAACTGGCAGCAAGGCCCAAGACGCGGTGGACACCGGACGATCTGCGATACCCGGATCGGCACGCCTGATGCCCGCGGCCAAACCCCAGCCCTTCCGGTTCGCCACGCCTACGCGCATGCAAAACCCATGCATAGCGGGTCTGCACGACATGGACGATCTGACCAACGTCTATGTCGCGCCGGGTTCCAGTGGATGGCGGCAGTGTCGTGCGTGTCGTCGGCAGCGGGCGCGTGACCGGAGGCGGTACCTCCGGCTCACTGACCCGGTGTTCCGGGAGAGAGAGCGGCAGAATCTGCGGATGCTCAGAGAGCGCTACGGGAAGAGGAAGGCGGACTAATGAGCGCCGGGGTGTTTCCCGCGGGGATGGCAGCACGACTGCCGGTTTCTCCGCTCGTGGCCTCTCCGGCGACCCGGGACGGCCTGCCCCTCCTTCGGGCCGTCCCGGGCGCTGCGAGGTCGAAGACGGCCCTACGGAAGGCCGGAGCGACGGCAGAGGAGCTGCACGACGACCTGCACCACGCGATCTTCCTCGCGAAGGAGCGCGGCGAGAATGTGCCGTGTCTCGGGCCGGAGCGGGACGCGTGGGTCTCGGATGTCCGCGCTGATCGCGAGCTCGCCGCCGAGAGGTGCCTCGGGTGTCCGGCTCTGGTCATGTGCGGTGAGTACGCCAACTTCACGCGCGCCGAGGGCGGTGTGTGGGGCGGCAAGCCGCGCGGGTTCAACCAGTTTGACGCCCCCGCGCCGCCGTTCCCGACAGCGGCACAGTGCTCTTGCGGGTGTGGCGGCTGGACGAAGGGTGGCCGCTACCTCCCGGGGCACGATTCTCGGCACCTCGCCCGTCTGCTCCGGTACGTCCGAGCGGGGGCAATGCGTCGGAGTCGAGCCCTGGATTCGTTGGCCGGGTCGCCCGGACTTCAGGCCAAGCTCGCCGCCCGCCTCTAGCAGGAAATACCTGATCAGAGCACTAAACAGGGATTGTGCACGTGGCATACGCCATGTTTGGATTTTCTTAGAGTTCGAACAAAGATTCGAATCAATACCGACAGGAGATACCCCATGAACACGAAGGCCACCGCCGCCAGCAAGCCCCAGACCGGTAGCACCGCCGAATGCCTCTGTGGCTGCGGCGGCACCGTATCGACCAAGGCGAACTACAAGCCCGGACACGACGCCCGCCACGCCGGAACCGTCGCCCGAGCCATCGTCGAGAACCCGAAGCAAGCCAAGGCGCTGCTGGCGACCCTCCCGAGCGACGCCCTCCGAGCGAAGGCTGAGCGCGCCGTCGCCCGGGCTACCGCCCCGAAGCCCGAGCCGAAGGCCGCGACCGAGGAGGAGGCCGCGTGACCATGACCGCGACCGACACCAAAACCTGCACGCGCTGCGGGCGGACCCTCCCGGTGTCCGCCTTCGGGCGTGTGCGGGCGGACCGCGACTGGCTCAAGCCGAAGTGCCGGGAGTGCGCCGCTGAGGCCGAACGCAAGCGCCGAGCCAACAGGAGCAACCGATGACCAACCGCACCGTGACCCCCGACGAGTGGATCGTCGGTCAGCTCGCGCTCGCCGCACGGCAGATGCCCGCCAACGCGAGCGACTCCGAGGTCGTGATCGAGACCATCGACACCCTGCGGACCCTCCGCGAGCACGTGGGGGACGCAGCCCTCCGTGAAGGGCTCGACCTCGACACCCCGGTCGGGCCCGACACCGCCGCCCGGTTCCTCCGCGACGCCTCCCCGGCCCTGACTCGGACCCTCATCAAGGCGGTGCCGCAATGAGCGCGCCACGCAAGCCCGCGACGACCACCCGGGCGGTCTACTACCTGCGAGTCAGCACCACCGGTCAGGTCGAAGACGGCACGTCGCTGGACACCCAGAAGGCATGGTGCCTCGCGGAGATCGAACGGCGCGGCTGGGAGTGCGTCGGTGAGTTCATCGAGCGGGGCCGGTCTGGAGCCGACGCCACCCGCCCCGAGTGGGTACGCCTGCTCAATGCCGCCCGAGACCGGCAGTTCGACGCGGTGTTCGTGTTCGACATCGACCGATTCACCCGCGATGTGGTGCTCGGGCTCCAGGCGACTCGCGACCTGCGCGACGTTGGGATCGCTCTCCACGACGCAAAGAACCCCGCCGTGAATGCTGCCTCGGAGAGCGAAGAGTTCCTGACCGGCATTCGGATGATGGTCGCGGCGGATGAGCGCCGGAAGACCCGCGACCGAACCGTGAGGGGTCAGCGCGAGCGCGGACATCAGGGCCACTGGCCCGGTGGCACCCCGCCTTACGGCTGGCGGCTCGAAGGCCGGAAGCCCGCCCGCGCAGTCCGCGACGAGGCCGAGCACGAGACCTTCACCTTGATGGTCGATCTGCTCGTGCGCAAGCGCTGGAACCCCGGCAAGATCGCCGACCACCTCAACGCCTTGGGCACGCCGACGCGGAGCACCATCCGCGACCGCAAGCGGGCGGAGCGCCTCGGGGAGCCCGAACCCGCCGCGACGCCGTGGAGCCGCGAGGTGATCCGGATGATGCTCGGGAACGAGGTGCACTGGACCGGCAAGGTGACGTTCGGTGCGCCCAACCAGTCCGGCAAGTACGCCCGCTCGCACAAGACCAAACTCGACTGGGAGGGCAAGCCGGTCTACGGCGAACCTATCGAGCTGACCCTGCCTGAACCACCGCTGACCAAGGCCCAGTATCAGGCAGTCCGGCGCGCACTGGCGCGCCGGGAACAGTCGAGCCCCGCTGCGGCGCGGTCGCAGATGCTCACGATGCGGATTGTCGGCGCGTGCGGCATGCCCTACTACGGGGTTTCGCTGAAAGACAAGCCGTTCGACACCTACCGGTGTACCGGGAACCGCCACGGGCGTGGCAAGTGCGGCTGCAAGCAGGTGCAAGTGCAAGACCTCGACGAACGCGTCTGGTCGGTCGTTTCCGAGTTCCTATCCGACCCCGCGAGGCTGGAGGCGGCGGCTCGGGCGTGGCTCGAACTGCCAGACGAGTCGGACGAAGGCGGCGCAGAGATCGTCGCCGGGATCGACAAACGCATCAAGGAACTGGAGCGGGGGCAGGCGAACGCGGCACGCGAACTCCTGCTGTCAGACACTCCGGACCTGCTCAGGGCAGCACTGGCCGACATCGGGCGCGAGCTTGCCACCCTCCGAGAGCGGCGGGCGGCTTACGACGCGTTCCGCGCGCAGGCGACCGCCAAGGCCCAGCAGATCAGCGATTTGGCCGCGCTCGCGGACCGAGCACGGCACAACCTCGCACACATGTCGCCGGAGACCCGGCGCGAGGTCTGCGAGGTGCTCGGGATCCGAGTCCAGATGACCGGTGGCGTGGTGTCGGGCAAGGACCGAGTGGCCCGCCCCGAGGGGCTCGTCGTGACTGGCTCCATCGACCCGCGACTGTCGTTCGGTGAGGGTGGGAGCGCGGCAGGCGGCGGGTCCGGCCCGAGCAACTGGGGGTCGGGTGGTGGTGCCGCTGGCGGTTCCTCCGGACAGAACCCCAAGAACCGCCCCGCCGCGAGTAACTCCGGAAAGTCGGCCCATCGTGGCGACGGCGTACTCGGCGGTCGCCGCACCGCGCTCGCCCGCGATGCGGCGGACGAATCGCCGGACCGACGCCCGGTGCCGGGCGTCGGATCCGGCGGTCGTCGAACCGTCGGCGCTCGCGTCGACGACGTCGATCGCCTCGGTGGATCGGTTCTGCATGTCGGTGTTCCCTTCGATTGCGCCGGTTGCCCGGCGGATGAGCGGCACGAGGCAGGGGCCGTCACATCGCACCGCCGAGGGTGCCGGTGACGACGGAGATCATGAGCGGCGCGACCCCGAGCAGGACGAACGCGGGCAGCACGCAGAGCCCGAGCGGCAGCATGAGGCGCACCCCGAGTGCCGCCGCTCTCGACTCGCCCTCGGTGCGGGCCGCGCGGCGCACCCGGAACGCCTCGGCACGCAGCAGTTCGGCGACGGGCGCTCCGGCCCGTGCCGCGAGCTCGACGACCCCATCGACCGCGTTGTCGCCGCCACCGAGCGACAGGTGACGTCGCATCGCGCGACGTGCGAGGTCGCGCGATCGGTCGACCGAGGCACCGCTCGACATCGCGATCGCCAGCAGTTCGAGCTCGAGACCGGCATCGGCGCGCGAGACCGAGGCCGATCGCGCGAGGCGGCGGTTCCACCGCGCCCCCGCCCAGAGGAAGAGGACGCCGAGTGCGAGGCACGCGAGGCCGAGCGGGTTGCCGACCAGCACGCCCACGGTGTCGAACCCGAGCAATGAGCCGAAGCCGAGCGCGACCACCGGCAGCGCCGAGACGAGCCGGGCACTGGCCGCCGGTCCGGCGAGGGCGGTGCCGACGTCGCGTCGCAACTGCGCCTCGTCGCGGAGCACGAGGGCGAGCGACCTGAGGCTCGCGGCGAGCGGGGCACCCGCCTCGGCGGCCACCGACCATGCGGCCGCCAGCACCGCCCAGGTCGGTGCGGCGCCCGGCTGCTCCGCTCGTGCCCGCTCGATCGCCTCGACGACGTCGTCGCCCGCAGCAGCCGCCGCCGCGGCGGCCGCGAGAATGCACTCATCGGGCGACGGCTCGACCGGCTCGTCGACGTGAGCGTGCCGTTCTCGGCCGGCGCGACCCGGGGCGGGCTCCGCCCGTGGACCGATCGACACGTAGCGCCAGGCGTTGGCGGCGGGAACGCCGGCCGCGAGCAGCACGGCGAGGCGTTCGGTGACGCCGGCGATCGCATCGACCTCCGCACCCAGGTCGGCACGTCGCCGACGTCGCAGCCGGGCGCTCATTGCGCCTCGATTCCGAGCCGGTCGCCGTCGATCACGAACCGCCCCACTTGCGCGAGACGGCGCCGGCCGTCGATGCGCTCGAGGTGCAGCACGAGGTCGAAGGCGCTCGCGGTCTGGCGCGCGACGGCCTCGGCCGTGAGCCCCGCGGTCGCCCCCAGCGCCTCGAGCCGGGCGGGCACGTCGACGAGCGAGTTGGCGTGCAGCGTGCCCGCGCCGCCGTCGTGGCCGGTGTTCAGCGCGGCGAGCAGCTCCCGCAGCTCGGCGCCCCGGCACTCGCCGACCACGAGCCGGTCGGGCCGCATCCGCAGCGCTTCGCGAAGCAGCGAGTCGAGCCCGATGCGTCCCGTCCCCTCGAGGTTCGGCTGGCGGGCCTCCAGTGCGACCGCATGCGGGTGGGCGAGCTGCAGTTCGGCGACGTCCTCGATGACGACGATGCGCTCGCGCTCGGGCGCCTCGCTCAGCAGTGCCGCGAGCAACGTGGTCTTGCCGGTGCCGCCGGCCCCCGTGATCAGCAGGTTCTCTCGGCGGGCCACCGCGGTCGCGAGCCGTGCGCGCTGCGCCTCGTCGAGCATTCCGCCCGCCGCGAGGTCGTCGAGCGACCGCCCGGCAGCCCGCGGGATGCGCACCGAGACGAGGGTGCCCGCGGTCGAGACCGGGGGCAGCACGACGTGCACGCGGATGCCGCGGCCGAGCCGGACGTCGACCGCCGGCGTCGCCTCGTCGACGTGCCGGCCGCCGCGCGCGATCAGGCGCACGGCGAGCGCCCGCACCTCCGCTTCGTCGGCGGCCCAGGCGGGTTCACGATCGGCGCCCCCGCCGCGGTCGACCCACAGGCCTGCGGCGCCGTTGAGGAACAGATCGGTGACGGGGCCGTCGGCCGCGAACGGTTCGAGCGGGCCGAGCTCGGACAGGTCGATCGGATCGGCGTCCGTCGACCCGCCCGGCGGACCGTCGGGCGGTGTCGGCACGAACGGCCGGTGCTCGGCCGGCGTGGCGATCGACCCGCCGAGCGGGGTTCGGGGCGACGGGTGGTCGCCGGAGGCCTCGCCGACGACGGCCGCACCGAACCCGCCGGCGCCGTCGTACGTGCCGCTCGACCCGCGCGCATGTCGGCGCGCTCCGCCGTCGACGCGAACGGCCCCTGCCGTCGGGGCATGCGCACGCCACGACGGCGTCGCGACGAATGGGAGGCTCATGCGGCGAGCGTACGAAGCCGGGCCGACCGCGAGGCATCCCGTCGGCCGGATGTGGAGAGAGTCCTCCCCCACGACGCTGTGGAGGAGGACTCGCCGGGCTCCGCCGAACGCTGGCTCAGCAGGGGCGGTGCCTTAAAAGAAGGGGGCGGCACCCATTGGGGGGAACAGGTGCCGCCTCGGCAGCACAAGGATTGGGGGGAATCGCAGGTGCTGCAGGCCTCGAAACGAGTGTTCGGGCGGTACTCAGTGTACGGCCTCAGAAACAATGCGCAAGCATTTTTTGTCCTCATTTGTGCGGACACTCAGAAATCTCTGCGCAAAGGCACAGTAGCGCCTCCGAAAGCCGCGCGGAAGAGCAATCGCACGATGTGTTTCTGCACGCGCGCAACACGGTCTCGGGCGCGGGGTAGTGTGCTGGGTGGGGCAGGCGACCCAACCGATGAAACAGATCGCGAAGGAGCGACCGGAGAACCATGACCGTTCAGATCGATCACGCACTCGAGGAGATCAGGCGCTTCCGTCCGAGCCCCGAGTTCGCCGCCCAAGCCGTCGCCGACGACGGACTCTACGAAGCAGCGAAGGCCGACCGCGTCGGCTTCTGGGCCGACCAGGCCCGTGAGCTGCTCACCTGGGAGAAGCCGTTCACCCGCACCCTCGACTGGTCGAACCCGCCGTTCGCGAAGTGGTTCGACGACGGTGAGCTCAACGTCGCCGTCAACTGCCTCGACCGGCATGTCGAGGCCGGCCTCGGCGACCGCGTCGCCATCCACTTCGAGGGCGAGCCCGGTGACAGCCGCGACATCACCTACGCCGAGCTGACCGACGAGGTCAAGCGTGCGGCGAACGTGCTCGAGGGGCTCGGCGTCGGCGAGGGCGATCGGGTCGCCATCTACCTGCCGATGATCCCCGAGGCGGTCGTCTCGATGCTCGCGGTCGCGCGCATCGGCGCGATCCACTCGGTCGTGTTCGGCGGCTTCAGCTCCGACAGCCTCGCCTCCCGCATCGACGACGCCGAGGCCAAGCTCGTCATCACCGCCGACGGCGGGTACCGCAAGGGCCGGGTCTTCCCGCTGAAGCCCACGGTCGACGAGGCGATCTCGAAGTCCGCCGGCTCGGTCGAGAAGGTGCTCGTCGTGAAGCGCACGGGCAACGAGGTCGGCGTCGAGGCCGGCCGCGACGTGTGGTGGCACGACACGGTCGCCGGGGCCTCAGGCGAGCACGCTCCGAAGGCGTTCGGCGCCGAGCACCCGCTCTTCATCCTCTACACCTCGGGCACCACCGGAAAGCCGAAGGGCGTCGTGCACTCGAGCGGCGGTTATCTGACCCAGGCGGCGTTCACGCACAAGAACGTCTTCGACCTCCACCCCGAGACCGACGTCTACTGGTGCACCGCCGACGTGGGCTGGATCACCGGCCACTCGTACGTCGTGTACGGCCCGCTCGCCAATGCGGCGACGCAGGTGCTCTACGAGGGCACCCCCGACACGCCGCACCCCGGCCGCTGGTGGGAGATCGTCGAGAAGTACAAGGTCTCGATCCTGTACACGGCGCCAACCGCGATCCGCTCCTTCATGAAGCTCGGCCGGCAGATCCCGCACCAGTTCAACCTGCGGTCGCTCCGCCTGCTCGGCTCGGTGGGCGAGCCGATCAACCCCGAGGCCTGGATCTGGTACCGCCACGTCATCGGCGGCGGCTCGATCCCCGTGGTCGACACGTGGTGGCAGACCGAGACCGGCGCGATCATGATCTCGGCACTGCCCGGCATCACCGACCTGAAGCCCGGCTCCGCGCAGGTGCCCATTCCCGGCATCTCGATCGACATCCTGAGCGACGACGGCACCCCCGTCGAGGGCGAGGACGGCGGGCTCCTCGTCATCACCGAGCCGTGGCCGTCGATGCTGCGCGGCATCTGGGGCGACCCCGAGCGCTTCAAGGAGACCTACTGGGAGAAGTTCGGCGACAAGTACTTCGCCGGCGACGGCGCCCGGCGTGATGAGGACGGCGACATCTGGCTGCTCGGCCGCGTCGACGACGTCATGAACGTCTCTGGGCACCGACTCTCGACGGCCGAGATCGAGTCGTCGCTCGTCGCCCACCCGTGGACGGCCGAGGCGGCCGTCGTCGGCGCGACCGACGAGACGACGGGCCAGGCGGTCGTGGCGTTCGTCATCCTCAAGCAGAGCCAGGCCGAGGCCGCCCAGGCCGACACGGCCGCCGCCTCCGAGGAACTCCGCAAGCACGTCGCCACGCAGATCGGCGCCATCGCGCGCCCGCGTCAGGTGTTCATCGTGAACGAGCTGCCGAAGACGCGCTCGGGCAAGATCATGCGGCGCCTGCTGCGCGACCTCGCCGAGGGCCGCCAGATCGGCGACACGACGACGCTCGCCGACACGTCGATCATGCAGATCATCAGCGAGCAGGTGAAGTAGGCGCCTCGCGCAGACGACGGATGCCTCGGCGGGAAGC
>NZ_JBSHHD010000045.1:0-3706 GCF_053618155.1 Agromyces sp. NPDC055658
CCGAGCGGCAGCTCCTCGTCGACCTGGCAGCGCAGCTCGAAGCAGTACTCGAAGGCGGGTTCCATCAGCGAGGTCGACATGGGTGGGGTGGCTCCGTTCATTTCGGGGAGGCTCTGTTCTCTCGCAATCATCGCGCTCGAGCGCGTCACCGTGGGCATCGACTGCGTACCACCCAGTCTGTGCCGTCGAACCGTCCCAACGCTTCCCTGTCGAGCGCTGCGATCAGAGCCGACGCCCCACGACCTCACCCGCAACGGCATCCGATCGCTCTAGAGTTGGCCCGTGGCACCATCCGCACCGTCGGCCCTGAAGCGTCGAGGGCGCCTTCGCTCCCTCCGCCTGCATCCGGCCCAGACCGTCGTGGCCGGCTTCGCGATGGCCGTGCTCGGCGGCACCGCACTGCTGATGCTGCCGATCTCGAAGGCCGGGCCGGGCGGCGCCTCGTTCGTCGAGGCGCTCTTCACCGCGACATCCGCCGTGTGCGTCACCGGGCTGACCGTCGTCGACACCGTGACGTACTGGTCGCCGTTCGGGCAGGTCGTGATCATGCTGCTGATCCAGCTCGGCGGCCTCGGCATCATGATCTTCGCCTCGCTCATCGGCCTCGTGCTCGCACGGAAGATCTCGGTGCGCTCCAGGCTCAACACCGCGGCCGAGGCGAAGGCGACCGGCCTCGCCGACGTGCGGGGGCTCGTGCGGGGCATCGTGAAGATCACGTTCACGATCGAGCTCGCGATCTTCCTGCTGCTCGGCCTGCGCTTCCTCTTCGGCTACGGGTACGGCCTCGGCGAGGCCGCCTGGCACGCCGGCTTCCTCGCGGTCTCCTCCTTCAACAACGCGGGCTTCGCGCTGTACAGCGACAACCTGATGGGCTTCGTCGCCGACCCCTGGATCTGCCTGCCGATCTCGGCGGCGATCATCCTCGGCGGCCTCGGCTTCCCGGTGATCATGCAGTTGCGCAAGGAATTCCGCCGGCCGCTGCACTGGACGATGAACACGAAGCTCGTGCTCTGGGGCACGGTCGTGCTGCTCGTGGCGGGCACCGCCTACCTCACTCTCATCGAGTGGGACAACCCCGAGACGCTCGGCGGCCTCGACCCGGCGGCACGCCTGCTCGCCGGCTTCTTCCAATCGGTGCAGACCCGCACGGCCGGCTTCAACTCGATCGACATCGGCGCGATGCACGACGCGAGCTGGCTCGGCATGGACGTGCTGATGTTCATCGGCGCCGGCCCAGCGGGCACCGCCGGCGGCATCAAGGTCACGACGTTCGCGGTGCTCTTCTTCATCATGATGACCGAGCTCCGGGGCGAGGCATCCGTGAACATCTTCGGCAAGCGGCTCAGCCGCGCCGTGCACCGGCAGGCGATCACCGTGGTGCTCATCGCCGTCGCCGCGGTCGTCACCGGCACCGCGGTGCTGCTGCTGATGACGGGCCTCGACCTCGACCGCGTGCTGTTCGAGGCGGTCTCGGCCTTCGGCACGGTCGGCCTGTCGACCGGCATCACGGCCGACCTGCCGGATGCCGCGAAGGTCGTGCTCGTCCTGCTCATGTTCCTGGGCCGGATCGGCCCGCTCACGCTCGGCAGCGCGATCGCGCTGCGCGATCGACGCCTCCTCTACGAACTCCCCAAGGAAAGGCCGGCCATTGGTTAGGTTCCCCATCTTCGGCGGCGACCCCGCTCGCCGCATCGCCGAGGCCGACTCGGTCGCCGTCATCGGGCTCGGCCGGTTCGGCAGCTCGCTCGCCATCGAGCTCATGGCGGGCGGCACCGAGGTGCTCGGCATCGACCTCGACGAAGAACTCGTCCAGGCCCACAACGGCGAGCTCACGCAGGTCGTGCGCGCCGACTCCACGAAGGAGGAGGCGCTGCGGCAACTCGCGATCGACGAGTTCGACCGCGTCGTCGTCGCGATCGGCGGGGATGTCTCGGCGTCGATCCTGACCTGCTCCGTGCTGCTGAGCATGAAGATCCCGGTGATCTGGGCGAAGGCCGTCGACGATCGGCACGGGCTCATCCTCGAGCAGCTCGGCATCCAGCACGTCATCTACCCGGAGAAGGACATGGGACGCCGCGTCGCCCACCTCGTGCGGGGCGCGGCGCTCGACTACATCGAGGTCGCACCGGGGTACGCCCTCGTCAAGACCGCCGCGCCGTCGGTGCTGCACGGCAAGCGCCTCGGCGACACCGGCATCCGCGCGAGCCACGGCATCACGATCGCGGCGTTCCAGCACGGCGACGAGGCCTGGCGCAACGCCGACAACGCGACCGTGCTGCACGAGGGCGACACCATCCTCGTGGTCGGCCCGACCGCCAATGCCGAGGCGTTCGCGCAGCTGCGCTGAGCCGACGGGCGGACCACCCGGACGACCGCGCCCCGCTGAAGGGGTTGGGGGCGCGGTCGTCCGGGGGCGTCTCAGCGGGCGGGTGTCCCGTTCCGGTCCTTCCGGCGGCGTGTGATGACGAACAGGATGCCTCCGGCGATGACGAGTGCGCCCCCGAACGCCCAGGGCGCACCGGCTTCGAAGCCCGTGGCCGCCAGGCCGGCGGGCGGAGCGGGCGGCACATCGACGTACTCGGTGACCGCGGGTGCGACCACCGGGTCGTCACCGTCGGGCGGGCTCGCGACGGCGAACGCGGTGTTCGCCACCTCCTGCGCCGCGACGTCGGCCGAGGTCACCGCATAGGTCGCCCTCGCCGTCACCGACTGACCCGGTTCGAGCACGCCCGGCTCGCCCGGCCAGTCGTAGGTCAGCTCCGAGAGCCCCTCCATCTGGTCGACGATCTCGGCGTCGGTCACGGTCACGTTGCCCTCGTTGGTGAGCGTGAACTCGTAGGTGATGACGTCGCCCTCGCCCGACACCTGATCGGGGTCGACCGCCTCCTTCGTCAGGTCGAGTGCGTCGACTGCGCCGAAGTAGTGCGACCAGTCCTCATCCGTGACCGGCGGTCCAGGCGGAACCTCCTCGCCGTCGACGCCCGTCGTCGGCGGGGGTGTGGCCGTCACCGACCCCAGGTTGGCGTACTGGCCGGCCGTCGCCACCCCGGTCGCCGTGCACTCGACGGATTCCCCGGCGGCGAGCGGGCCGGGGACCGCGTTGCTCCCCGTTCCGGCGCAGTCGATCTGGTCGGCGGCGACCTGGTCGTCGGTGACGACGACGTCCGTCAGCGGAGTGTTGCCGGTGTTCGTCACGACGTAGGTCCACGTCACGGCGTCGCCGATCGGGACGTACGGGCCGGTCGGCTCGTCGGCGTCGACGCCGTTCGTCGACTTCTCGATATCGACCGCCGGCTCGGCGCCGAGGTAGTGCGACCAGTCCTCGTCGGTCACCTCCTTCGGCGGCAGGGGCTCGCCGTCGGGCCCGATCGTCTCCGGCCCGACCGCCGCGACGGTGCCGAGGTTCTCGTACTGGCCCGCCGTCGCCGTGCCGGTCGCCGTGCACTCGAACGTCTCGCCCGGAGCGAGCGGGCCGGCCACCACGTTCGTGCCGTCGCCGCAGTCGATCTCCGACGCCGCCACCTGGTCGTCGGTCACGGTGATGCCGATCAGGTCGACGTTGCCCGTGTTCTCCACGAGGTACACCCAGCGGACCGGGCCGCCGACGGCCACGAGTGGGCCGGTCGGTTCGTCCGCGTCCTCCGTGTTGGTCGACTTCTCGATGTCGACCGCCGGCTCTGCGCCGAAGTAGTGGTCGAGATCCTCA
>NZ_JBSHHD010000045.1:3805-24830 GCF_053618155.1 Agromyces sp. NPDC055658
ATCGCCGACCTCCTCCGGCGGCAGCGGGTCGCCATCCGGCCCCGTCGTCTCCGGCCCGAGCGCCGCGACGGTGCCGGTGTTCTCGTACTGGCCGGCCGTCGCTGTGCCGGTCGCCGTGCACTCGAACGTCTCGCCCGGCACCAGCGGCCCCGCGACCACGTTCGTGCCGTCGCCGCAGTCGATATCTCCCGCATCGACCTGGTCGTCGGTCACGGTGACGTCGGTCAGGTCGACGTTGCCCGTGTTCTCCACGAGGTACGTCCACACCACCTCGTCGCCAACGGTGATCGCCGGGCCGGTCGGCTCGTCGGCCTCCTGGCCGTTCGTGTGCTTCTCGATGTCGACCGCCGGCTCTGCGCCGAAGTAGTGGTCGAGATCCTCATCG
The DNA here is from genome assembly GCF_053618155.1 of Agromyces sp. NPDC055658. NCBI lineage: Bacteria > Bacillati > Actinomycetota > Actinomycetes > Micrococcales > Microbacteriaceae > Agromyces > Agromyces sp. NPDC055658. The sequence goes on from NZ_JBSHHD010000045.1 coordinate 4,191, forward strand.
CCGACCTCCTCCGGCGGCAGCGGGTCGCCATCCGGCCCCGTCGTCTCCGGCCCGAGCGCCGCGACGGTGCCGGTGTTCTCGTACTGGCCGGCGGTCGCCGTGCCGGTCGCCGTGCACTCGAACGTCTCGCCCGGGGCGAGCGGACCGGCGATGACGTTGCCGCCGGTGCCGTCGCAGTCGATCTGCGCCGCATCATCGTCGAGCATGTCGTCGGTCACGGTGACGTCGGTCAGGTCGACGTTGCCCGTGTTCTCCACGAGGTACGTCCACACGACCTGATCACCCACGGTGATCGCCGGACCGGTGGGCTCGTCGGCTTCCTGGCCGTTCGTGTGCTTCTCGATGTCGACCGCCGGCTCTGCGCCGAAGTAGTGGTCGAGGTCCTCGTCGCCGACCTGCTTCGGTGGCAGCGGGTCTCCGTCGGGTCCCGTCGTCTCGGGGCCGAGCGCCGCGACGATGCCGGTGTTCTCGTACTGGCCGGCCGTCGCGGTGCCGGTCGCCGTGCACTCGAACGTCTCGCCCGGCGCCAGCGGACCGGCGACCACGTTCGTGCCGTCGCCGCAGTCGATATCTCCCGCATCGACCTGGTCATCGGTGACCGTCACCTCGGTCAGGTCGACGTTGCCCGTGTTCTCCACGAGATACGTCCACACCACCGGCCCGCCGACCTCGACCAGCGGGCCGGTCGGCTCGTCGGCCTCCTGGCCGTTCGTGTGCTTCTCGATGTCGACCGCCGGGTCCACACCGAAGTAGTGGTCGAGATCCTCATCGCCGACCTCCTCCGGCGGCAGCGGGTCGCCATCCGGTCCGGTCGTCTCGGGGCCGAGCGCCGCGACCGTGCCGAGGTTCTCGTACTGGCCGACCGTCGCGGTGCCCGTGGCCGTGCACTCGAACGTCTCCCCCGGAGCGAGGGGGCCGGCCACGACGTTCGTGCCGTCGCCGCAGTCGATGTCGACCGCATCGACCTGGTCGTCGGTCACGGTGACGTCGGTCAGGTCGACGTTGCCCGTGTTCTCCACGAGATACGTCCACACCACCTCATCACCGGCGTTGATCGACGGACCGGTCGGCTCATCGGCCTCCACACCGTTGGTGTGCTTCTCGATGTCGACCGCCGGCTCTGCGCCGAAGTAGTGGTCGAGATCCTCATCGCCCACCTCGGGCCCCGGAATCGGCTCGCCGTTCTCGTCGACCGTGTCGGGCCCTCGGCCGATGACGCTGCCGAGGTTCTCGTACTGACCGGCCGTCGCCGTGCCCGATGCCGTGCACTCGAACACCGCACCCGGCGCCAGCGGCCCCGCGACGACGTTGCTGCCGGTGCCGTCGCAGTCGATCTGCGCCGCGTCGTCGTCGAGCATGTCATCGGTGACGGTCACGTCGACGAGGTCGGTCGTGCCGGTGTTCGTCACCGTGTACGTCCAGTTCACCGTGCCGCCGACTGCGACGAACGGACCGGTCGGCTCGTTGTTGTCCGTCGTGTTCGTCCGCTTGACGATATCGACCGCCGGCACGTCGGCGAGCGCGAGGTCGATCGTGAAGTTCGTGAACTCCGGCGCCAGGAGCGGCGGCGCGAGATCCGCGACGTCGTCGTTGATCGGTCCGTTCGCGCCGATCAGACGCGGGTCTGCGCCGGTCGAGTACCGGTATGCGAGCGTGATCGGCGCACTCGTCAGGCCGGTCTCGGCCGGATCGCGGGTGTCGGTGTTGTTGTTCGACACGTTCTCGTTCTCGTCGTTCGAGTCGCTGTTGCGGGTCAGCGCGGGAACGTAGCCCTCGACCGGCCCGCCGGCACGGAACTCCGTCGCCGGGATCCGCGCCGAGTACGTTCCGGCGGGAATCGCGGAGACCGACCAGCGACCGTCGGCGTCGGTCCGCTCGGTCGCGACGACGTCACCGTTCTCGTCGAGCAGCTCCACCACGACGTCCACGACCGGGTCGTCGACGCCGTCGGTGTAGCGTCCGTCGCCGTCGCGATCGAACCAGACGAGGTCGCCGACCGAGAAGCCCGGCATCTGCACGTACGGCTCGTTCGACAGCAGTGGCTGGTTCGGGAAGGTGGCGGAGTAGATCTGCGCCCGGTTCACGTAGAGGTTGTCGAGGTCGTTGCTCGTCGACACCATCGGAATGAGCGCTCGCACGCGAGTTCCCGTGTCGAGCGCCGTCGACGAGACGAACCGCACCGCCGTCACGTCGTCGAAGTCGGTGATCTCCGCAGCCGTCTTCCACAGGCCGCCGGCAGTGGCCGGGTTCGCGTTCGCCGCGTTGCGCGGGTCGTGGTTGATCGTCGACGGGTCCGCGGTGGCGTAGTACCAGGTGCCCGGCACATCGCCCGTGAGCTTACGGACGTAGGTCGGCGGGTCGAGCGGGCCCGTCAGCTGCGCCAGTCCCTGGTAGGAGGAGGCGAACTGGTCGCGTGCGGATCCGACGCCGTCGGCCCCGTCGCCGTTCCACGGCAGCACGTCGATGACGTCCGTCGGCAGGAAGGAGATCACCGTCGACGAGTTGCCCCAGTCGAGCGACCACGTGTACTCCTCGCCGCTCGCCACGAACGGCTTGTCGACACCCTTGACCAGGCCCAGCTGACCCGACCCGGTCGCCATGGTGGTGGCGGTCGCCGTGGGCGCGTTCTCAGCGGTGTCCGACATCGCCTGCACCTGGTTGACGTACGTGTCGCCGGGCTGCGCGACCGTCTCGAGCGTCGCGCACAGCTGCAGCGCGGTCGCGCCGGTGCGGATCCAGTAGTTGGCCGCGGTCGTCGTGATGTCCCCGAGCAGGAACGTCACCTCGCGGGTCGCCGCGTTGTAGCTGACGGTCACCCCGGCGGGCAGCCTGCTCTCGGTGCAGGCCTCGTTGTAGGTGAGGCCGGCCGGGACGGTGTCCACGAGCAGGAGGTCCTCCACCACGGCGCCCACGGCGGCGTCGTTGACGCCGACGCTGAGGTTCCAGATGGCGTCCTGACCCGGGAGGTACGTCGCCTGCCCGGCGGACTTCGCGACGATGAGGCGCAGTCCCTGGTATCGGACCTCCTGCTGCATCGTCGCCCAGTCCTCACCGCGAGGGCCGGTCGACCAGCCGCCGACGTTCGAGAGGCGGATGCCCGTCAGCAGCGGCTCCCCGTCGTTCGGGCCGCCGTTGTAGGACCCGCGGGCCCGCAGGAACATCCGCAGGTCGAGCCGGAACGCCGAGTGCTCGACGTGGTCGGGCTCGACGGGACGGATCCGCACCATGTTGACCTGGTCGCGCCAGTCGGCGCCGAACTGCGCGGGGTCGGTGTGCCACGGGCCGGCGTCGTCACGGCATCCGGTGTTGTCGCCAATGAGCGACGTGCGGTCCACCGGGTAGAGCCCTCCGACCTGCGCGCCCGCCTGGGTGTCGACGGCATTGGTGCCGACGCCGTACTCGATGACGTACTCGGATGCGGTGGCGCGGCCCTGCGCCGTGAACGTGGCGGGGGCGTCGAGCTGGAACACCGACACGTCGAACGTGTCGCAGACCATGGGGTTGTCGATCGGGAACCCGATGGCGTCCGGCGCACCGGGCGCCTGGACACCGCGGGCCGTGCCGGTGTTGCGGATGCCGGACCAGTCGACCTCGAGGCCCGCCCACGACTGGACCCGCTGCCCCGAGGCGACCGTCGTGTTGTCGGCCCACGCGTTGCCGGCCTCGTTCGTGAAGTACTTGTAGCCCGTGATCGGGAGGTTCGCCGCGAGCTGCCGCGAGACGTCCTCGTAGACGATGCCGCCGTCCTGGTTGGTCTCGGGCCAGCTTCCGGAGTTGTTCAGCAGCACGCCCTGCGGGATGTCCTCTCCCGCGTTGGGCCCGCCGTTGTACTGCCAGCGCGACTGCAGCGGAACGTAGAGCCCGAGGGTGAAGGGGCCGACCTCGACGTGGCCGGCGTTCACCGGGCGGGCCCGTACCATGTTGACCTCGTCGCGCCAGTCGGCGCCGAAGGTCGCCGCGGGGTCCGTGGTCCACGGGCCGTCGTCATCGCGGCACCCCCGCACGTCGGTCACGTTCGCGGTGTTGTCGAGCCCGTTGCCCGTGCCCGTCTGCGTATCGACGGTGTTCGAGCCCACCGCGTACTCGATGACGTAGTCGTTGCGATCGAAGTTCGGGTTGGTCGGGTTCGCCTGAAGATGCGGGTTCGGGTCGGCGCCGGTGACCGGGGTGAGCGGGTTGCCCGAGACGCGCCACACCGACACGTCGAACACGTCGCACACCACCGGGTCGGTGACCGAGATGCGGTTGGTGCTCGCCGTCGTCCAGACGTGCGAGTTGACGACGTCGCCGAGCGAGAACTGGTTCCAGTCGTTGAGGCCGCCGGCGATGCCCTCGTACTGCTTGTTGCCCTGCATCGTGCCGCAGTCGCTGACCGTGCTGCGCACGTTGAAGGTGCGGGTCGAGACATTGTTGCCGGTCGCGGTCGTGTCGTCCCAGCCGGGCTCGAACCCGGTGTCGTTGATGGGCCAGTCGTCCGCCGTCCAGCCATCGGTCTCACGCGCCTCGTTGCGGAACGAGAGCGTGTCGTTCACGTTGGCCCGGCACGGGTCGGGCACGGTCGGCGTCGGGACGAAGAAGATCGCCTGCCACGTGTTGGTCTTGGTGTTGTTGCCGTTCGCGTTCGGCGTGAAACTCATGTCCCAGCCGTCCGCGGGCTGCACCCCGGTCTCGCACGTCGGGGTGCCCGTGTTGAAGTTTCCGGAGTGGCCCACGCAGCCCGTGAGCACGGCACCGGGCCAGTCCGGCATCACATCCTTGAACGCGATCTGGTCGATGTTGGCGCTGAGGATGTTGCCGTTCGACTCGTTGACGCTGAACTGGTAGACGACTTGGAATCCGGGCACCGCAGGGGTGGCGGGGTTGTTGTCGAGGTCCCGTTCCTGGAACGAGACGTTCCCGGTGTTGGTCTTCGACAGGTCCCACCGGGGCTCGGTGATGTTGAACTGACGAGGCACCACGTTGTCGCCCGTCGCGGTCGAACCGTCCCAACCGGCCTCGAAGCCGGGGCCGACGCCACCCGGAGGGTTGTTCGGCTGTCCGCCGGTCATGTGCCAGCCGTCGGTGTCCTCGACGTGATTCTCCCACGACACCGTTCCGGTGGGCGGCGTGTCGCCGTGCTGCCAGGTCGGGTCCACCGAGCGGTACGCGTCCTCGGTGGGCACGAAGACCTCCACCAGGATGCGCGTGCTGTCGTACGGCGAGTTCGACGGCTTGCTGGCCGTCATCGTCCAGCCGTCGGCGCCGGCCGCCTCGTCGATCGGACAGGTGATGGTCCAGCCGCTGCTGAGTCCGATGTTGTCGAGGCGGCGGGGCAGGCAGAAGGTCATGACCGCGTTCGGGAACTTCGTCATCCGGTCGGTGAACGAGATCGGCCACTGCAGGTCGGATCCACCGGCACCGCGGAGGTTGAGGAGGTCGATCCAGTACTGAACCCGGAATCCGGGCGTCACCACGCCGTTGATGGTGCGGGTCGTCGCGCCGGGCGCGGCCTGCAGCGACTTCTTCGCCTCCCACTCCGCGGTGCCGGTGACCTCGATGACCGGGCCCGAGACGGTGTTCGACGGAGCGGCGTCGTCCTGACCCGCGTAGGCGCTGGCCGTGACCGACGCGAAGCCCGGGATCGGCGTGTCGTCGGCGAAGCGGTACGCGAGCTGCACGCTGCCGACGTTCGACGACATCGGCCCGAGGTTGCACACGACCGTGATCGACCCGTCGGCGTTCGTCGTCGCCGACGACGGCGGGTTCGCCCCGTTCGCCGCCGCGAGGCATCCCGCAGGCAGCCCGTTGGTGCCGGGGCCGGCCAGCTGGAGCCGGGAGTCCGCGACATCGCTCGGGTCATCCGGGTTCGAGACCGGGTCGATCGTCATCTCGATGACGACGTTCGGCACGCTGACCCCGGTGGGGAGGCCCGTCAGCGACACCGAGTAGTTCTGCAGCACCGTGTCGCCGACGCGCACGATGCAGTTGCCGGGCCCCGTGTCCAGTCCGGGGCCGTCCGTCGCATCCCACGGCGGAGCACCCGTCGTCGCGTACCCCTCGCACGAGTTCGGAATCTGCAGGCGGTCGACCTCGAGCGTTGCGATCGGCTGCAGCCCAGCGTCGCGGTTCGGGGCCTGCGTCGCGCCGGCGATCGTGATCGGACCGGTGATGCCGCGCTCCGGATTGCCGGTGGTGGGCACCTCGGCTCGCGTGAACACGTTCTGCCCTGAGGCGGTGTCGGGGAAGCGGTGCGCACCGGGAGCGATGACGCGCACGTAGACCGCGCCGTCCGCGACGTTCGCGAAGCTGTAGGCGCCGTTCGCGGCGCTCGTGGTGGTGCCGACGATGGGACCCGTCGGCCCCGACAGCAGCTGGACGGTGACGCCGCCCTTGACGGACTCGTCAGCCGTCCGGAGGCCGTCGCGATTCGCATCGGCCCACACGGTGCCGCTGATCAGGCTGCCGGCGGCCGCGCGCGCGGCGTCGCCGGCGAACGGCAGGAAGAGGCTCGCCACCATCGCCAGTACCGCGATGAACACCGCCGCCAAGCGGGTCCCTCGACGAACCACTGAGACCTCGTCGGGGGTCGTGACCGCCGACCCCTTGCCCCCAACATCCATGCTGCAGCCCCCTCGCGCAGAACACCTGTCATAAGTGAGGAGTCGTCGCGGACATGTTTCCTTACGCCGGCACGAGAATTCCTCGCGACGAGACGGCGGCTCGGCGAGGCATCCGGGCGGTGTCTCGAGAAGAATCTCGAGAAACTTGCTATTCGGTGTTGCTAAGTACCGGTACTCAGTGTTACTTTCTAGTGGTACTCAGCAACGCTGATTACCAGCGACACTGAATAGCTAGCACCGAGAGAACAGAGAAGGGGGTGGCCTGATGGGCAAGCAGATGACCGAGATGCTCAAGGGCACGCTCGAGGGCATCGTCCTGGCGATCCTCGCCACGGCGCCCGCCTACGGCTACGACATCACCGCACGGCTGCGCGAGCGCGGCTTCACCGACATCGCCGAGGGCACGATCTACGCCCTCCTCGTGCGGGTCGAGCAGCGCGGGCTCGTCGACGTCGAGAAGGTGCCCTCCGAGAAGGGCCCGCCGCGCAAGGTGTTCTCGCTCAACGAGCGCGGGCACAGCGAACTCGAAGAGTTCTGGAGGACGTGGAGCTTCCTGGCAGAACGCATCGAACAGCTCCACACGACCGACGAATTGGAGAAGTGACCATGGCTGCGAAGTGGATCGAGACCATCACCGGCTCGCTCGAGCAGAAGAAGCAGTACAAGCAGGCCAAGGCCCGCATGGAGGCCCTCCCCGAGCCGTACGCGGCCTCGGCGGGCGCCGTTCAGCGCTACCTCATGTACTCGGGCGACATCACCGACGGCGACACGATGGTGCAGATGCTCGTCGACCTCGCCGACCTCTGGGAGCGCGCGTCGATCGACGGCACCCCGGTCGGCGACATCGTCGGCGACGACCCCGTCGAGTTCGCCGAGTCGTTCGCCCAGGCCTACGGCGGCAAGCGCTGGATCGACAAGGAACGCGCTCGCCTGAACAAGGCGATCGACGAGGCCAAGAAGGAGCAGTCATGACCACCATCACCGAACCCGCCATCCGGGTGCAGGGCATCGAGAAGTCGTTCAAGGACCTGCACGTGCTGCGCGGCGTCGACTTCGACGTCGCCCGGGGCTCGATCTTCGCCCTGCTCGGCTCGAACGGAGCCGGCAAGACCACCCTCGTGCGCATCCTCTCCACCCTCCTGAAGGCCGACGCGGGCACCGCGACGGTCGGCGGGCAGGATGTCGCGGCGAATCCCGGCGAGGTGCGCGAGGCGATCAGCCTCACGGGCCAGTTCGCCGCCGTCGACGAGGTGCTCACGGGTCGGGAGAACCTCGTGCTCGTCGCGAAGCTGCGCCACATGAAGCAGCCCGGCAAGATCGCCGACGACCTGCTCGCCAGGTTCTCGCTCACCGAGGCCGGCGGCCGCAGGGCGGGCACCTACTCGGGCGGCATGCGCCGCCGGCTCGACATCGCGATGAGCCTGATCGGCAACCCGTCGATCATCTTCCTCGACGAGCCGACCACCGGGCTCGACCCGCAGGCCCGCATCGAGGTGTGGCAGACCGTCAAGCAGCTCGCCGACGGCGGCACCACGGTGCTGCTGACCACGCAGTACCTCGACGAGGCCGAGCAGCTCGCCGACCGCATCGCGATCCTGCACCGCGGCACCATCATCCAGAACGGCACCCTCGACGAGCTCAAGCGGCTGCTGCCCGCGGCCAAGGTCGAGTACGTCGAGAAGCAGCCCTCGCTCGAGGACGTCTTCCTCGCCCTCGTCGGCGAGACGGGCGAGACCGAGGGCGAAGAGACCGGCGAGCCCGCGACCGCGGGCACCCGCGCCGACAAGAAGAAGAAGAAGGAGGCCGCACGATGACCAGCCACGCCATCAGCGACACCGCCGTACTCACCGGCCGCTCGCTGCGCCACATCCTCCGCAGTCCCGACACGATCATCACGACCGCGGTCACGCCGATCGCCCTCATGCTGCTGTTCGTGTACGTGCTCGGCGGGGCGATCAACACCGGGTCGAACGAGTCGTACATCGACTACATGCTGCCCGGCATCCTGCTCATCACGATCGCGTCGGGCGTCGCGTACACCTCGTACCGGCTCTTCCTCGACCTGCAGGGCGGCATCTTCGACCGCTTCCAGTCGATGCCGATCGCGCGCTCGAGCGTGCTGTGGGGCCACGTGCTCACCTCGCTCGTCTCGAACCTCGTGTCGGTCGCGATCGTCACGGGCGTCGCGCTCATCATGGGCTTCCGCACCGGCGCCTCGTTCGGGTCATGGCTCGCGGTCGTGGGCATCCTCGTGCTGTTCACGCTCGCGCTCACCTGGCTCGCGGTGATCGCGGGACTCTCGGCGAAGACGGTCGACGGCGCGAGCGCCTTCGCCTACCCGCTGATCTTCCTGCCGTTCATCAGCTCGGCGTTCGTGCCGACCGAGTCGATGCCGGCCCCGGTGGCGTGGTTCGCCGAGAACCAGCCGGTCACGTCGATCGTCGACACGACGCGCGCACTGTTCGCCGGCGAGCCGGTCGGCAGCGACATCTGGGTCGCCCTCGCGTGGCTCGTCGGCATCATCGCCATCGGCTACGTCGGCGCCCTCGCGGCGTACCGCCGCAAGGTCAGTTGACGAACGGATGCCGCGGCGAGTCTCGCCGCGGCATCCCGTCGCCCGACCGACCGACCGACCGACCGACCATGATCGAGGAGGACTGAGATGAACTTCTGGGACACCATCACCGGCAACGACCTCCGCAGGGAGCTGAAGGCGTTCGACGCCCGGGCCGAGGCGCTGCCGGCCGACTACCGTGCGGCCTTCGAGGAGATCAAGCTCCAGCTGTGGGGCTACGCCGACTTCACGGGCCGCAACCTGATGCCGATCCTCGACGGGGCCCTCGGGCTGCTGGAGGAGACGGCGGCCGAAGGACAGGGCATCGACGAGGTGCTCGGCGACGACATCCCCGGGTTCTGCCAGGCGCTCGCCGGCGGCGAGGGCGCAAAGGGCTTCCGCGACAAGTGGCGCGAACAGCTCAACCGGAACGTCGCGAAGAAGCTCGCAAGGCTGGGAGGCTGACATGGGAATCCACGACATCATCGAGGGCAAGCGCGAGTGGCGAGCCCACCTGGCACGTGTCCGGGCGCTGCCGAAGGACTACCAGGTCGTCTACGGCGAGATCCAGAAGTACTACTTCAAGATCGGACCGGTCGGCCTCGAGGACGGCACGCTCCTCTCGGGCATCGTCGACTTCTTCGAAGAGGGCGCGACGCAGGGCAAGGGCGCGATCGAGCTCATCGGCGACGACGTCGCAGCCTTCGCCGACGACCTCGTGAAGGACACGCCCACCTACGCCGACCGCTACCAGGCGTCGCTCATCGAGAAGGCCGGCTCGGCCGGCGAGTGACGACGACCACGGAGGGGCCGCACCACCCGGTGCGGCCCCTCCGTCGTGTCGCCTCGAGTTTCGTCGAGACGCCCGATCTCGCGCCTCAGCCCGCGATCGACTGCAGTTTCGTGCGGATCTCCTCGCTCGTGTGCGTCTCCTGGTCGAGGTTCGACTGCAGGAGGGCCGCCGCGTCGGAGGCGCCCATCGCGGTGACGGGCACGAGCAGCGCCTCGTACGCCGAGATCTCGTAGTGCTCGTTGCCGAGCGCGCTCGCGAGCGCCGCCCGGTCGCGCAGCTTCGGCGCGCTCCGCTCCAGCAAGGAGGCGGCCTGTCGGCTGATGCCCTTCGTGCTGGGCGACGGCGCGGTCGACTCGCGCAGCTCGAGCAGGCGGAAGACCTGCTGCAGGTTGGCGATCTGCTCGCGCGTCTCGTCCGCGTGATGGCGGAACAGCTTCTTGATCTCGGCGCTCTTCGCCGCCGAGGCGAGGTCGCCGAGCGCCGCCAGCGAGTCGTTCTCCATCGTCAGCGCGGTGCGCAGCTGGAAGTGCAGCAGGTCGCCCGGGCTCTCGAGGCTCTGCCTCACCACCGGTCGCTCCTCAGTCGCGATCCGTGAAGACGTCCTTGGCGCGTTCGCCGGCGTCCTTCACCTCGTCGCCGGCCTGCTTCATGTCGGCCTTGGCCTCGTCGACGTGGCCTTCGGCCTCCATCTCCTCGTTGCCGGTCACCCTGCCGACGCCCTGCTTGATCTTCGCGCCCGCTTCTTCGGCCTGGTGCTTCGCCTTGTCTCCGATACCCATCGTCCTCATCCTCCGTGTTCGAGTCTTGGATGCCGTGCCCGGCACCACGCGGTGTCGGGTCGGCACCGGTGCCGGGCGCGGCACCTGTGTTCCACGCTCGCACCGGCCCGCTGACCCCTCAAGGGATTGACAGCCTGGGAACGATGTGCCGACGCGTGCGCGCACGCGGTCGCGGACTCAGGGCTCCGGCGTCAGGTCGTCGCGTGCCGGACCCTCGAGCCGACGACCGTCGGCGGCGAACCGGCTGCCGTGCAGGGGGCAGTCCCACGTGCACTCCTCGTCGTTCCACGCGAGGATGCCGCCGAGGTGCGTGCAGACCGCCGACACCCGGCGCGTGACGCCGTCGACGGTGCTGATCGCGACCGGCGGCACGCCCCGGCCGACCCGGCCCTCGCCCTCCGCGGGCGGCTCGTCCTGTGAGCCGCCGATCGCGCGAGCCATGCCGCCGAGCAGGTGCCCCACGGCATCGGCGTTCCGTGCGACCGCGGCCGCGACGTCCGATGCCGTGCCGGGCCGGTCGTAGAGCCGCGCGGCCCAGTCGGGGCGACGGCCGCTCGCGATCTCCTGCGCGAGGGCGATGCCCGAGGCGGCACCGGCGGCGAGCCCCCACTTGCCGAAACCGGTCGCGAACCACGGGCCGTCGCGACCGAGGCGACCGGCGTACGGCGCACCGTCGAGCGAGTCGTAGTCCTGCGCCGCCCACTGGTGCGCGAGCACCGCGCTCGGAAAGCGATCGGCGACCCAGCGGTGCAGCTCGCGTGCGCGCTCGGCCGTCGATCGCGCGTGCCCGACCGCATCGTCGTTGCCGGCGACGACGAGGTACTCCTGCCCGCCCCGGCGAGCGGGCCGCAGCGAACGGGTCTCGCCGTCGACCGAGAGGTGCATGCCCTCGACCAGTCGACGCCCCGTGCGGAACGCGGCGACGTGCGATCGCGACGGCGACGTGCGGGCGAACGTCAGCCCGCGGTCGACGACCGGCGTGCCCGTCGCGAGCACGAGCACGTCCGCGTGGAGCTCGCCCAGCTCGGTCTCGACCTCGTGGCCCGAATCCGACGATCGCACGTCGACCACGCGGCATCCCGCGACGACGGGCACGCCCGCCGCGCGGGCGGTGGCGACGAGGCGGCGTACCAGCACCATCGGGTCGAGCATGAACTGCCGGTCGAGCGCAACCGCCGCGCGGGCGGCGACCGGCGACTCGCGCGGAGCGGCCCATCGCACGTCGAGGCCGAGTTCGCGGGCCACGGCGTGCTCCGCCTCGAGGCGCTCGGCACCGGCCGAGGTCGTCGCGAAGCTGTAGGCGGTCGCCTGCTCGCAGCCCTCGTCGTGCTCGGAGAGCTGGGCCCGCAGCCACGCGGCGCCGCTGCGGCACGCCTCCACGTAGGCGGCGGCGACGTCGAGCGAGTTGCGGTCGCGCACGGCCGAGAGCCGCGTGCCCTGCAGCAGGGTCACCTTGCCGGTCGAGCCCCCCGTCGTGAGGGCGCCGGGTGCCGCGGCATCGAGCACCACCGCGCGCCGGCCCGCCTGGGAGAGCCGCACCGCGACAGTGAGGCCGACGAGCCCGGCGCCGACCACGAGGACCTCGTGCGAGGCGTCCTCGGGCAGCTCGTCGACGGCGTGCGCGTCGAGTCCGTCGCGCCAGAGCGATCCCATACCCACATCGTCGCGACGACCCGCGACGGGGGCGAGGGCTTGACACCCGGCGCGGGCGATGGCTCGGCCTGCGGATCACGTGAAGGGTTCCGCGGCTGTCGCGCGAAGTCAACCCCCTGCCGCTCGTCCGCTCGTGTCCCTAGTTTGGAAGCGTCGCGGCCCGACGGGTCGCGGCTCGACCGTACGGGGCCCGACCGAGAGGCCCCGGCGTTCCCCGAAGGAGGGACTCTCAGATGAACATCCTCTTGATCGTCATCGTCGTCATCGCCATCATTCTCGCCATCACCGGCGGGCTCGTGCAGTCGCTGAACTTCCTGCTCTGGGTCGGACTCGTACTGCTCGCGATCGCGGTGATCGCATGGCTGATCCGGGCGATCGCCGGCCGCAACAGCAGCGTCTGACGACCCGCGCGGCGGCTCGCGTGCCGTCGCGACACCGGTCGCTTTCCGACAGGGACGAGCCGGTCGGCACCCGCCACGAGCGGGCCAGCCGACCGGCTCATCCCTGTCCGGGCGGATCGACGACGGCGACGACGGCCGGCGTGCCGCCAGAGGCATCCGCCCTATTCGGGCCTATTCGGGCTCCGCGAAGAACGTCTCGTGCCGGTAGTGCCCCGCGTCGAGGATCGCGACCGTCGCCTCGGGTACCTCGACGAACACGCCGGGCATGTCGGTGAGCGGCTCCGACACGATGACTCTCGCCGCACGTCCGAAGCCCTGCAGCCGCTCGGAGTCGGGGTACATCTGCTGCAGCGTCGCCATGTCGACCGAGTGGAACAGCGTGCGGGTGCGTCCGGCGCTCGAGTACCGGAAGGCCCACACGGTCGCCCCGTCGGCGACCGCGACGGTGCCCTGCATCGGGAACTCGATGCCGTGCGCGTGGCCCACCTCCTCGACCTTGCGGATCGCCTTCGTCATGCCCGCGATCGGGTCGTCGCGAAGGCCCAGCGTGAGCGCGAGGTAGAACAGCACCTCGCTGTCGGTCGTGCCGCGGATGAGCGGGAAGAACGACTCGTCGATCGCGAGCATGAGGTCGCGCCGTACGCTCGCGAACCCCGCGAGCCCGCCGTTGTGCATGAAGAGCCAGTTCTCGTGCCGGAACGGGTGGCAGTTCGTCTGCTGGATGGGCGGACCGGCCGCGGCGCGCACGTGCGCGAAGAACAGCGGGCTCTCGATCGCCCGGGTCAGCTCGCGCAGGTTCTCGTCGTGCCACGCGGGCTCGATGCTGTGGAACAGCCACGGCTCGGTGCCGACGCTCGCCCCGGCGGGGTACCAGCCGACGCCGAATCCGTCGCCGTTGACCGTCTCGGCGCCGAGCGGCGAGTTCAGCGACTGGGCGACGAGCGAGTTCTCGGTGTCGAGGATCAGCCTTGCGGGCTGGATCGGCTCACCGGAGTAGGCCAGCCAACGGCACATGTCCCACACCTCCCCTGAGGGTTACGGATGCCTCGGGGCTGACGATACGCCGCTTCGCTTCGCCGCGACAGAGCACCTCGCGACCGGATGGCCCCGATCGACCCGTGGGCCGGGGCCCGGCTCAGGCCAGGAGCCGATACCGCAGGTAGACGACCTCGTCGAATCGGCGCTCCTCGAGGAGCTGGAGGTCGAGGCGCACCCCGTCGGGCAGCAGCCGCGTGCCCCCGCCGACGACGACGGGGAACACGAAGACGAAGAGCTCGTCGACGAGCCCCGCGCGGACGGCCTCGGCGGCGAGGTGGGGGCCCGAGATCGACAGGTCGCGCTCCGCGGCCGCCTTGAGCCTCGCGACCTCGTCGGCATCGAATCGTCGCTCGAGCCGGGTGCGCGCGGTCGTCACCTGCTCGAGCTTCGACGAGTAGACGATCTTGTCGGTGTCGCCCCAGATCGAGGCGTAGTCGCGTTCGACGTCGGAGATCCGCGGGTCGTCGGCGAGTCGCTCCCACGCGGACATGACCTCGTACATGCGGCGACCGTAGAGATAGGTGCCGATCGGGCGCTCGAGGTCGTTCACGAACGCGTGCACCTCGGCACTCGGCATGGCCCAGTCGAATGCGCCGTCCGCGTCGACGATGTAGCCGTCGAGGGAGGCGAGCGCTCCCGTGATGAGCTTGGCCATGGCGATCAGCCCTCCGCCGTCTTCTCCGGCGTGTCGTCGCCCTGCTGCCCACGCGGGCATGCCGCGAGCGAGGTCATCTTCTCGGTCGCCTGATCGTACGACCAGGGCAGCTCGACGAGGGGCTGGTCGTGATCGGCGGTGGCCTTCGCCTTCGAGCCTGCGGACGCGAGCGCGAACGCCGCCTCGCGCACGAAGTCGGCGCCCGAGGTCGAGTTGTTGAGGGCGATCACGACCGTGAGCCCCGTCTCGGGGTCGGTGAACGCGGCGGTCAGCGCACCGGCCGACTCGCCTGCGGTGCCGCGGAGCGGGCCGTACTGGGCGCCGCCGAACCCGTACGAGTACCAGACGGGGGCGTCGCCGCCGATGGGCTGCGTCGTCCACTGCTCGCGGGCCTCGCGCTCGTCGAGCAGCGCGCCGGTGGCGAACGCCTCGCTGAGTCGGCGCGCGTCGGCGAGCGTCGACACGGCACCGGCAGCGCCGGCACCCATCGAACTCGACTGCGCCGAGTCGTCGTGGAGCGAGTCGCACACCGGCTCGTCACCCGCCCATTCCGACGCGTACGCCCCGAGCAGCCCTGCGTGGGTGGTGTCGTCGGGAGCGGGCAGCTCCGTGTCGTCGAGGCCGAGCGGCGCGAACACGTACTGCTCGGCGAGCTCGCTCCACGTGCGCCCCGTCGCCTCCTCGAGCGCGCGCGACAGCAGCAGCACGCCCGTGCGCGAGTACGACCAGTCGTCGCCGGGGGTGCCGGAGCGCTTCGTGGCCAGCCCGCCCGCCAGCAGTTCGTTCGGCGACCAGATGCGCTCGGGGTTCTGGACGAACTGGTGCTCGAGGTCGGGGTAGTAGTCGCCGAGGCCCGACGTGTGACGGCAGAGCTGTTCGAGGGTGATCCCCTCGAGCCCGGGCACGCGGTCGACGTACTCGGAGACCTGGTCGTCGAGCGAGACGGTTCCGGCCTCGGCGAGCCGCAGCAGCATCGTGCACGTGATCTCGCTCGTCACGGTCGCCAGGTGGAAACCGGTGTCGACGGTCACCGGGCGGGACTTCTCCGCGAAGTCGACGGTGCCGGAGGCGCCGCTCCACGACCCCGCCCACGGCGCCCAGACACCCGCGACCCCGCCGCTCGACCCGCTCAGCGCGACCGCCTGGTCGAGGGTCGACTGCAGCTTCTCGACGAGCGCCTCGTCGTACGAACCCTCGACCGGCTCGAACTGGCTCGATGGGTCGACACTGCCCCCGGTGCAGGCCGAAAGCGCGAGCGCCGCGGCGAGCGCGACGATCGATGCCGCGACGGCTCTCGCCGTTCGCCGCCTGCCCCCGGTACCGTCAGCCACCGTGCCCCCTCAAGCCGTGTGTCCGCAGAAATTGTAACCTGCGTAGGCGGCGGCGCCCGGGTCGACGGGCCCCGTCGGGGTGATGATGAGCGCACCCCTGTGCTACTGATATGTCCGGAGGGGGCCGAAAGGTTCCGGATCGGTCGCGATTCAGCGCGAGACGGCACCGATCTCGCGAGCCGCGCCCGCCATGAACCGCTCGACGTTGCGATCGACGATGATGTCGCTCGGCCGCAGCGGCCGCTGCAGGTAGAGCCCGTCGAGCGCGGTCAGGCGACTGAGCGCGACATACGTCTGGCCGGGGCTGAACGCGCGGGGGCCGAGGTCGACGATCGCGGCGTCGTAGCTCGCCCCCTGCGACTTGTGGATCGTGACGGCCCACGCGAGGCGCAGGGGGAACTGCGTGAACTCGGCGACGATCTCCTTCTCGAGCTTCTTGCGCACCGGGTCCCAGCTGTAGCGGTACTTCTCCCAGGTGACCGGTTCGACCTCGTGGATCTCGCCGCCGATCTCGACGTGCACCTCGCGCTTCAGCGAGGTGATGGTGCCGATCGTGCCGTTCACCCAGCGCTGCCCGTCGGGCCCGACGGCCGTGTCGTTGCGCAGGAACATCACCTGTGCGCCGACCTTGAGCTCGAGCCGTTCGTCGGCGGGGAACGCGCGGCCGCCGAAGTCGCCGTTCACCTCGGCCTCGTTGGCCTTCGACGTGCCGGGCAGCCGGTGCAGCGCCGTGGCGTTGATGCGGTTCACGGTGCTGTTGGTCGTCGCGAGCGTGATCGCACCCTGCTCCGGCACGGGGCGACGGGCACCGACCCCGTTGAGCACGCCGGCCATCTCGGCGGTCACCCGTCCGTGCCGTACGGCGTTGAGCAGCTGCTTGAACTCGTCGTCGTGCTGACGGTGGATCTCGCCGAGCTCGAAGATCTTCAGGTCGGCCTCGCGCCACACCCTCGCGTCGAAGAACCACATCGAGTCGTAGGTGTCGGCGAAGTACGCCCGCTCGTCGCCGTCGCCGGGGACGGGGGCGAGCTGGTAGGGGTCGCCGAACAGCACGACCTGGGCACCGCCGAAGGGTTCGAGCGGCCGCTGCCTGGCCTGCCGCAGCGACCGGTCCATCGCATCCATCAGGTCGGCGTTGACCATCGACACCTCGTCGATCACGAGCGTGTCCATCGCGTTGAGGATCTTGCGCACGGTGTCGTTCTGGTCGATGTCATGGTCGGCGATGACCCCGATCGGCAACCGGAACAGTGAGTGGATCGTCTGACCGCCGACGTTGAGCGCCGCGACACCGGTCGGCGCGCAGATCACGATCTGCTTCTTCGTGTGCCAGTTCAGGTGGTTCAGCAGGGTCGACTTGCCGGTGCCCGCGCGACCCGTCACGAACACGTGCTCGCGCGTGTCCTCGATCGCCTGGAACACCGCGGACTGCTCACGGGAGAGGGTCACGTTCTGCACGGCAGGTCTTTCGATGGGCGGGGCGGACGGCTCGGGGCGGGCGCCGCACGGGCGCATCGCCCGGCGCTCCCACTGTAACCACACCCAGGGGTTGACGAGGCAGTGCGGCCACCGTCGTATCCGAGGGTCGAAGAGGGGGCGGAGCGACCGTCTCGAGACCCCGCGCCCCGGCATCCCCGCGCGGCCTGTGGAGATCCTCAGGTTGGCGCGACGCGCGACCTTAGACTTGGGCGCGTGGGGAATGCGGGCGGTGAGCGGCGGCGCATCCCCGCGCGCGCGCTGATCGCATGGGGCGGGCTCACCGTCGTGCTCATCGGCGCGTTCCTCGCCGCACTCGGCGGCCTGAACCAGTCGCTGTACGGCGCGTCGAGCTTCGTCGAACGGTACCTCGAGGCGATCGCCGACGACGACATCGGCACGGCGGCCGCGACGCCCGGCGTCGCCCTCGATGCCGAGGAGCTCGAGGCCCTCGGCCTTCCGGCCGACATCTCGACGGCGATGCTGCGCTCGGGGGTCGTCGAATCGGGCCCCGAAGACGTCTCGATCGTGAGCGACGTGGCCAACGCCGACGGCAGCCATTCGGTGACGGCGAGCTACCGGCTCGACACCGAGATCGCCGAGTCGACGTTCGAGGTGCGCCCCATCGACCCGCTGTACGGGCTGCTCAACCGGTGGGAGTTCGCCGACAGCCCCCTCGCCGTCGTCGAGGTGACCGCGGCGCACAACCCGTTGTTCACGGTGGGAACGCTCACGCTCGACGCCCGGGCGACGAAGCCGCCCGAGGAGCTCGCGAGCTTCACGCAGGTCACGCCCTACCTCGCGATCGCACCGGCGGTGTACCAGTTCCACTACGAGTCGACGCTGCTCGCGGCCGCTCCCGTGCTCGTGCCGGTCGACGCGGGCGAGCAGGTCGCCGTGACGGTCGACGCCCAGCCGACGGCCGCGTTCGTCGAGCGGGTGCAGACGAAGGTCGACGAGTACCTCGCCGCGTGCGCCGAGCAGCCCGTGCTGCAGCCGGCCGACTGCCCGTTCGGCATCGAGGTCGACGACCGGGTCACGAGCGAGCCGCAGTGGAGCATCGTGACGACACCGCAGGTCACGCTCACCGCCGGCGAGACCTCGTTCGACATGCCTCCGACCGAGGGCGTCGCGCACATCTCCGTCGAGGTGCAGGACCTCTTCGACGGGCACTACTACACGCTCGAGGAGGACCGTTCGTTCAACCTCGCGCTCGCGGCGACGATCCGTCCCGACGGGTCGATCGCGATCCAGCTCAAGTAGGCTCCGCCCCGACCGCCGGCCTCAACCTGCGGAGCTCCTGTCGTGCTCGGCGATGGCCGCGAGCCGTGCGTTGTAGGCCTCGAGCTCGGCGTCGCCCGTGCGGTCGGCGTGGCGGTCTCGGCGCTTCGACTCCTTCTCGTCGCTGCGCGACCACTGGAACGCGACCGTGATCGCGAGCGCGACGGTCGGGATCTCGCCGATCGACCACGCGATGCCGCCGCCGAGCTGCTGATCGGTGAGCGCGTCGGTGCCCCAGCCCATCGCGCCGTACCAGTCGGCGAGCATGAGCCCGGTGCCCGACATGATCGCGAGTCCGAAGAACGCGTGGAAGGCCATCGTGCCGAGCAGCAGCAGCAGCCGGAACGGGTACGGCAGGCGGTAGGGCACGGGGTCGATGCCGATGAGCGACTGCACGAACAGGTAGCCGGTGATCAGGAAGTGCGCGACCATCCACTCGTGCCCGATGTGGTCGAGCATCGTCCAGCGGAACAGCGGCGAGTAGTAGAACACCCACAGCGACCCGGCGAAGAGCACGGCCGCGACGATCGGGTTCGCGATGATCGAGGCGAACTTCGAGTGCACCGCGAGCAGGATCCACTCGCGGCCGCCGCGCGAGCCGTCCTTGCGGGGCTTGATCGCCCTGGCCGCGAGCGTGACCGGGGCGCCCGGCACGAGCAGCACGGGCACCGCCATCGTCAGGGCCATGTGCCCGAGCATGTGCGCCGAGAACAGGTACTGCTCGTAGACGTTGACGCCGCCGTTCGTGACGTAGGCGAGCAGCAGCAGGCCCGACACCCAGAGCACCGCGCGGTAGACGGGCCACTTGTCGCCGCGCTTTCGCAGCCGGACGACGCCCGCGAGATAGAAGAAGATGCCGAACCCGCAGGCGAGGAGCCAGATGAGGTCGGGGTTCCACTCGGTGAAGTACCGGAAGGTCTCGGGCCACGGCGGCAACGGCGTGCCCGTGAGGATCTCGGCAGGCGTGCGGGCGAGCTCGCCCGCCTCCTCCGAAACCGGGGTCGCAGTGCGCGCGAGCGCCGCCGCGACGCCCGATGCGATGCCCATGAACGCCAGCTCGGCGACCACGAGCCACCAGAAGTTCCCCGTCGATCGAGCGGCATCGCCCCGCGACATCCGCCCGATCAGGAACCGGCGGTACATCGCGCCGAAGCACCCGAGGGCGATGAGCACCCCCACCTTCACGAGCACGAGCACGCCGTACTGCGTCATGAGCTGGTCCCACGTGCCGATGCGCAGCGCCGCGCTCGCGTAGCCCGAGATCGCGACGACGATGAAGCAGATGAGCGCGACGGTCGAGTACCGGGCCAGCACGACGGGCAGTCGCTTCGCACCGAGCTCGCGCCTCAGCAGCACGATCGTGAGCAGCCCGCCGAGCCACACCGCGACGAACACGAGGTGCAGGCCCAGGCTCGTGACCGCCGCGGCATGGCCGGCCGCGCCCGCCGCGTGGCCCTGCTGCGCCATCGGCACGAGCGACGCGACCGCGAGCACCGTCACGAAGACGAGGGCGGTGTGGTTGCGCACGGCGAAGCACAGCACGGTGACGGTCGCCGCGACGAGGGTCGTGATGAGCCACGCCTGGCCGAGTCCGATGGTGGTGACGAACTGCCCGAGCTTCTGACCGAACGCGTCGCTGAGGTCGAACGGCACGGCCGTGACGAGCACGAACGTGAACAGACCCGTCGCCGCGCTCGCGACCGTCATGACCGCGGCCGACGCTGCGGCGACGTCGAGCGCGAGGTCGAACTCGCGGCGCTTCGGGCTCAGCGCCCACACGGCGAGCGCGAGCGCGCCGATCATGCCCGCGGCACCGAGGTTCACGAACAGCTTCGCGACGGGCACCCCGTAGCGGGCGATCGGCCCGGGGTCCTGGATCAGCTGCTCGTCGGCGCCACCGCCGTAGGCGAGCGCGAGGAACGTCGCGGCGAGGGCGACGGCGATGAGCACGGCAGGGCCGAGCACGCGGACGGAGCGGGGCACCGAACCAGCCTAGACGGCGGTGACTGGATGCCTCGTGGATGCGCCGTCCGAGGCCCCCACGTGCCCCCGGAACGACGGAGGGGCGCACGGCTCTCGC